>DAINRK010000292.1:0-6028 GCA_036741855.1 Anaerolineales bacterium | reverse complement strand
TCGTTCACTTCGACGCCCATGCCGATACGGCGAACGACGATTGGGGCGTATTGCAGCTTGGTTTTGCCTTCGAGCAAGCCACGGGATATTGGAAGCGTTATCCGGCGATCGCGCTTTGAAATCTGCTTCGCTGTCAAAACTTAATGCTAATATCGTCTCATTTCATTTAGGAGTATCTTATGGATGACAACGCAAGTTCGACAAAACCAAAGGATACCTGGGTTAGTGGGGAGGCTTATGAGGGCTACATCGGTCGTTGGAGCCAACTTGTGGCACATGAGTTCCTGAAATGGCTGGCAGTTCCAGCCGGCAGTCAGTGGCTGGATGTAGGCTGCGGAACAGGTATGCTTAGCAAGACCATTCTGGAATTGGCAGAGCCGGCCAACATCAAGGGTATCGATCGGTCTGAAGGCTTTATCAACTTTGCGAAGGAACACGTGCGAGACGCAAGAGTTGATTTCGAAGTTGGGGACGCGGAGTCGTTGACAGCAGATTTTGCATCTTTTGATGCAGCAGTGTCTGGACTCGTTCTTAACTTTGTTCCTCATCCTGAGCGTGCCCTTGCAGAATTGGCTCGTGTCACTCGACCGAATGGGGTTGTCGCAGTTTATGTATGGGATTATGCAGATAGGATGCAATTGATCCGTTATTTCTTCGACGCTGCTATAGCGTTGGATCCAAAAGCAGTTGACCTTGACGAGGGCCGTCGTTTTTCTATATGTCAGCCTGACGCGTTGGGTCAGCTTTTTGAATCGACCGGGCTCCGCGATGTCGAGGTGCGCTCCATCGAGGTTCCTACAATCTTCCGTGACTTCGACGATTATTGGACCCCGTTTCTCGGGGGACAAGGACCCGCCCCCAGTTATGCAATGTCTTTGAGCGAAGAACGCCGCGCTGCATTACGTGAACGCATTCGTGCAAATCTGCCTATTAGTTTGGATGGTTCGATTTCTTTGGTCGCACGAGCATGGGCGGCGCGCGGCATACGTTGAAGTTATCATCTGAAAAGATAGTGAAGCAAATTGATCTTTCCACACAGCTAGAACTGTTTCATTGAGACGGTGTCACGAGAGCGTTTTGTTTCATGCCATCAGTATTGTTTCGGCCGACTCAAGATGGGAGTAAATTGGAATGATCGAAGGAATGCCCGCTATTTCCAACACATTCTGCACGTCGGGGATTGGACTCAAGATCACGATCTTCCCGCCTCGACTGGTGACCGATTTGGCAGTCAGCATGAGAAGACGGATGCCAATGGAAGAAAGAAAATCCACTTCAGATAAGTCCACAATCACCCGGATCTTCTCTCCTGCAGAATAGCCCGCAAATTTCGTTTCGATTTCGCCTGTTCCAATAATATCCAATCTGCCAGTCAATTTGATGAAGCGAATGTTGTTGTCAAGTTCTTTGTATTGAAGTTCCATAATTTCACCTGTGTATTGAAGATAGGTGAAATTATATTAACTTCCGGAAAACTTGTTGTTAACAACAGGTTATGGTTTTAGACATCGCATGTCTACCCCCAAAGGCAGAGGCAACCCAGATATTGTGATATGCTTTTGGAAATCTGGGAGTTGCATAATGTTCAAATCCAAACGTAGACCAATAGTCATTCCGCAATCAGAACATCTCCGGTTAGTGGGCGCACTAGCGCTGTTATGGGGAAATGACGATTTTGAACTCCCACCTGTGGAGCGAAATTCCATGATCGCAGGTATGGCTCTGCACGATCGTGGCTACGGTCTGGTGGATAATTCTGCGATTGGAGAAATGAGCGAAGATGAATGGCAGACGATCGCGCGGCGGAGTTTTTCCATGTACAGTTCGGATGTGATCGCTGATACGATGATCAAATATCACATCAGACGACTTGCCAGCTACGCGGATACCGATGAGCGCAAGGCAATGGTTGCTGAATTCTCGGTAGCCATTGAAGAACAACTCAAATTTCATAACCTTTCAAAGCAAGTCTTTGACAGAATGGATCGCATCACGAAGCTGACCGATAATCTCTCGTTCGCGTTTTGCTTTGATGTTCCTGACTCGGGTGAAGTCTCGATCTTTCCACGGAATGTGGAGCATACGGAAGTCGCGGTCGAGTATCAAGTTGAAAACGGCGTGATGCATGTCGCGCCCTGGCCGTTTTCGGTAAATGAATATAAGGGGTATATCTTTGCTTATCCATTGGATGGTTATCCCGAGCGACTTGATCCGTTTATCTTGCCCTATCAACTGGAGAGGAAATAGGTAGGGGCGACCCCTCAGGATTGGTAACGATAATCCATCGTGCCTGGCGGGTCGCCCCTACGGTCTGTTTATGAACGAATATATAACATCAATAAATCAAAAAGGCTTCGGAACTTTATTTCCAAAGCCTTTTCTGATCGATCCAACTCTTAATGTCTAAAGATAAACATTAGGCTTTTTGCCTTTTTCCCTTTGTTGGTGACGAATGGTGAGAACCTTTTCGGTAGAGTAGACCAGGCCGTAGAGAATTGCGGCGATGGCGATCATAAGAAATAAACCGGTATACATTTTGTTTCTCCAGGCGGGTTACCCGCTCGTTTTGAATTGGAATGCACAATCTTACCTTGAAATGTCTGTTTGGCTAATTGTGTTTCCTGTGGGTCTGCCATGGAATAGCAGATAAGACTTAGGTAATCCAACCAATGGGTGAAAATATACTGACACCAAAGAGTGGATTCTCTTTATAATAGAGCTGTTGTTGTCCCCAAATCTTTCGTCCATTTAATGGAATCAGGCAGGAAGGAGAATACGATGCCTGCAACAGTGGAATTTACAGGAGATAGTGCCCGACTCATCTTGTCGGGGGATTTTGATTTCTCTTCACAGGAACACCTGGGCGACGCGATTGATGAGATCCTGCGTGCCAACGCGATTCGAGATATCCAGGTTGATTTGATCGATGCCACCTTTATCGATTCTTCTGTAATTCGCGCCTTATTGAGACTTAGAGAATCAGCACTACAAGGCGGTAAATCTTTGAGCATTTGGAATTGCAATGACCAAATTCGGGAAATTTTCACAATCGGGGGATTCGATCGATTGTTCGTAATATATTGATTCCTGTTTGCAATCCTTAAATATAAACCCATGGGGGAGTTTTCGCGCGGATATATTGATAGATACAAAACCATTATGATGGTCAATAGACTCCACTAAGTTTGGGACAAAACCCTATCCCTGCCACGTCGCGCAATTCGACGATTGCCAAAATTCTGTAAAAAAAGGGGAATTTACAATCGTGTAACTCTTTGTCATTTTGGAGATGTTGTGTTCTTAATAACATTTCTTATAATTAATTGTAATCAGGCAGCAAAGAGTACTTCAACGAAAAGGAAATCTTTATGAATCTCAAATTTTCTCCGATTCTGCGGTTATCTCTTATTTTTGTACTCTTGTTTTCATCGATCGCAGCCGCGCCTTTCTCTCAACTGCATAAGCCTCGAAGTACCGCTACTCAAGACTTGCTGGATAACCTGGGTGGCGTTCCCTGTTTTGACGGGAGCCTATTCACCTGTGTGACGATTGAGATGCCGCTGGATCACTTTAGCCCTGCCGATACGCGCACCATCCCAGTGACATTCGCAGTCCTGCCTGCTTCGGGGGCGCGCAAGGGAATATTTGTCACTGCGACCGGTGGACCTGGTTACTCCGGAGTCGCGTCCGCGGATCCTTACACAGAAGCCTTTGACCCAAGCATTCCAGAAATCTTCGATATCGTTTTTTTCGATCAGCGAGGACTTTTGCTTTCTGGCGATCAAACCTGTCCATTTGCAGCCAATACTTTTTACCAGCAGGATTCAAGCGGCATAACTCCCGCTCAGGAAGCTGCACTAAAACAGACTGCTGAAACGTTCGCCACAGATTGTGTCAATGAGGTCAGCAACCCGGACCTTTTGCCCTACCTCGGCACCAGGCAGGCTGTGGAAGACCTTGAAGTCTTCCGTCAAATGATCGGGGATGATAAATTCTGGCTTTACGGTGAAAGTTATGGCACGCAATATGCACAAACCTATGCTGCCGCCCATGGCGATCATCTTGCAGGACTCATCCTAGATGGCACAGTAGACCTGACGTACGATGGAATACGCTATTACACACTGCAGGCACAAGCTTTCAATGATACCTTGGTCGCTTCTTTATCCGCCTGTAATGATGACCCCACCTGCAACGCAGATTTGCTGGGCGACGCGGTTGCAGCGTATGACAACTTGTCATCACAATTAGGCCAGCAGCCGATCTCTTTCCGGTTTCCACTTCCGTTGGGTGGCTTTGCAAATCGAAAATTCACCCTTTCCAACCTTGAATTTGTCACAGCTAGCCAGATGTATAACGAAAGCGATCGGATGATTTTTGTCCGCGCGCTGGCCGCCTACACATCCAATAGTACTTTAATTCCACTGGCGCGATTACTTTACATTGATCTCGGTCTGGACCCTCAAACGCTGGATGTGGTTCTTGATCCCTATTACTCAGATGCAGTCTTCTTTGGCGTTGAATGTCAGGATTATGGATACCCTGGCAGCACGCCTGATGAAAAAGCGGAAAACTATCTGAACGCTGCCGACCCGGTCGAAGCCTCTATTCCACGCCTCGCCTCCATCATCTATGGAGACTTCCCCTGTGCCTATTGGCCCTATGCCACCTCTGATCTGACTCGCCCCAATTACCTGACGCTTCCTGACGTCCCAACTTTTGTTCTTGGTGCAACTGCGGATCCAGCTACCCCGGTTGGCAATGGTATTAATGTCTACCAGCATCTGGCAAACGGTTACCTCGTTACACAACAGGGTGGACCTCACGTCATCTTTGGGCGCGGCAATGAGTGTCCTGATGTGCTGATAACAGATTTTCTGGTTAATGACGTGGCTCCTGCTGAGCGCGAAATCAGTTGCGATGGTTTCATCATGGATGATTATGTTCAAATATCGCCACGCTTTGCTGCCGCGTACAGGACGCCTCGTAATGCCCTGTCGGCGGTTGAGACAGAGCTCTACTACTTACCCGAATATTTCTACTGGGACGGATATACACCAACAGCTGTTGGTTGTACATATGGCGGTACATTGGATTTTGCAACAAACTTCGCAGGTACGAGAAACAAGTTCACGCTCAACAAATGTGCCTTCACGACCAACTTTATTATGACTGGCACTGGCTCTTACAACTTCAATAATGATCGCTTTGTCTTGGAAGTTAAGACCACGGGCCGCTGGAAGTGCGAGCTAAAATACGTGCGCACTGGAGAGAACATCAATATTACAGGCAGATGTGATGGAAAGTCCATCAATGAAAATCGCCACGATGAAGATCAGGACAGACATAACGCTCCAGATCACAGGGAAATCAAGGAAGATCATTAGACGGTAATAAGAAAAATCTCCTGACGAAGTCAGGAGATTTTTCTCCTATTAATACCTTGTATAATTCCATGAATGAGCGTCCCCAATCGCATCGTCACCGAAATGGAATTACGCCGAAATACGGGGGAACGTGGCACCCGCAAGTTTATTGCCTATGACGGCATCATCTATGATGTAACAGATTGCCCCAAATGGCGATTGGATATGCACGAAAATCTTCATTTCCCTGGTCAGGATTTAACAAGTGAACTCCCCGAGGCCCCACATAAAGAAGATGTGTTTTCAAGACCCTGCGTAAAGGCAGTCGGAAAATTACAAACTGCATAGAGGAAAAATGTCCCAACTCAAATGGTGGCAGAAAGCAGTCTTTTATCAAAGTTATCCGCGTTCATTCGCAGACGGAAACGGCGACGGTATCGGTGACTTCAAAGGCATCGCTCTTCATTTCACGTCAAAGGATGATTTGCTATTTTTGCGTGTATCCAACAACCAGATAGTTTTTGCCTTATTGAATTTTTCAGAGAACCAAAGGGAAAAGTGCTCAATATCTTAGTCTCCAGTGCCGAACGCTCAACAATGGTGAAGTCCCCGCGGCAATTTGTACCTGGCCCCTATGAGGCTTTTATTGCCGAAGTGCAATC
>DAINRK010000291.1:0-6044 GCA_036741855.1 Anaerolineales bacterium | reverse complement strand
CAATGGGCGTTGGCATCGAGATCGATTACGAGAGAAGCACCGATCCCAACATCCCCGGTGTGCAGGCTTTTATTACTGCCTATCGTTCCCAACTACCGTATGATGCCTCAGGGAACAACCACGCCGCCCGCCTAACTATTGACGTCGCCGCGGGGGACCGATGGTTGATCGCGCTCAATCGACATGCCACTGCTAACTGGTTGACTACCACGAACCTCGTGCTCGACTACGCCAATGCCATGGTCGGCGGCACTTCGTCGGGCAACCCCACAGACTGGCAGGAACACGTGGACGGCAAACCGCAATATTCTCCACCGGTCCCGCCCCTGGCGCCAGCGAAGTTCACGGGTGGGTTGTATCTCAAAGGCAACATCGCCAATTGCAACAACTTTAATTCATCAGAGCAAAAGAGTCATGCAAACTATGTTCAGACGGTTGCCCCCAATGGCGCCGGGACGACGCGTGGCATGCTCGGTTATATGTTCTGGGCTGCAGAATATCCATCGGCGCGGCGCGGCTATACAGCCACGATCCCGCCCAATACCTGTGAGCTGGGCATGGGCACAGCGGCGACAACCTTCAGCATTCCCATCCCTATGCCACCTCTTCGCCAGCAATAAAAATCAAACGTCACAAAGTCATCTGATCACCCATAGTTAATTAAATTAAAACTCCAGGACTATGAACAGTCCTGGAGTTTTAATTTACGATCTGATTATCTATTTCCAATTACTTGTGAGGATGAGTGTGGTGATGCTCGTGAGTCTCCGAACCGGAGAGATCTTCGACTCGTCAACAGCCTGGTTCGCCATCATGCCCACAACAATTTTGTCGCAGGACGACGCGCCGCCACAGGTTGCGCGTCAATTTGAAAATCTTTTCCGGTAACGGCATCGGCTGATCGAGATTTGTCAGGAAGTTGCGAAGTGATCCTCTTGCCATGAAATGTCTCTTTTTCATTATAGCAAATCATCGTTTCGAATGCACAAAGCGAGCGCATACGACACAGAAACTCCGGAACCACGAAGCCTTTTGGGGACTTCACCCATCCCTGCATTTATGTATACAATATGATATATACACACAGGTTTCCTATGCCGATTAATTTCCAGTTTGACGTGCGGACGGTCGCTCTATTTGTAGCCATGACTTTTTTGGTCCAGGCCACAGTGATCGGAGCCCAGGCATTCCTAATAAGGGATCTAAAGCAATATCGAGGGGTTGGAGCAGCGCTGATGGCAAATCTATGCGTGGCCGTTGGAGTTATGCTGCGCCTGTTTACAGATCAGCTGCCTGAATTCTTTACCACCGTCCTGTCAAATGCCTCGATTCTGACAGGGCTCGGACTTTTTTATATTGCTCTCAGTCAATTCACAGGGTTTGCCTATAGCATGGCCTTTGTGATTGGAGTCATTGCGACCGTTCTGTCCTTTCTCTTGTACTTTACGTATTGGGATGATGATATCGGTAAGCGAGTCATCGCTCTTTCCCTGGGATCGATAGCAATGGTCTTCATTCTTATTGGTCAGCTCTGGCGAACACAGAAGACCTCTCTGCGATTCAGTGCGAACCTGATGCTGGTCTCTTTTGTTGTGTATGGAATATTTCTGATCGTCAGAACGGTAAGCCTGGTCGTGAATCCCCCACAGGACCCTGTCAGTCTTACTCCGATTCAATCCGCGACCTATCTTCTCTCGTTTGCACTCAGTTTTTTTTGGTCAATGGGTTTCATTCTGATGGTGAGTCAGCGTCTGCGAAACGACCTCATGGAAGTTGCCACGATTGATGTCCTGACGCGCATCCCAAACCGACGCGCGACGCAGAGTTTCCTCGAGAAGGAACTTTCCCGAGCCCAAAGGAACCAGGGCGAGTTTTCTGTATTATTGATCGATATCGATAACTTCAAGCAGGTGAATGACCGCTGGGGGCATGACGTGGGTGACCATGTCCTGGTCAAGACCGCCAGTATCTTCCAAGCCATCATCCGGAAGCACGATTGGGTCGGTCGCTGGGGCGGCGAGGAATTTCTGATCATCCTGCCGGGTCCCTGTGATGCGGAGTACCTCGCAGAGAGAGTGCGAGCAGAGATCGCCAAATCAGAATACAATCATGGAGCTGCATCCTTTGGCATCACCATCAGTATTGGCGTTGCCGGAGCAACGCAGCAGGATCAGATCGATCAAATCCTGAAGAATGCGGACGAGGCTCTGTATCGGGCAAAGCAGACAAAAAACACTGTAAGTGTGTAAGTAAGGCCATCGTAAAGGGATAAAGGCAGAACCACGCTCCGCCAACATCAGGAAGGGAAAACCCCCATTGACAGGCCGGTACCCTGGGGTATATTGTCCAGAATCTGCGCCGAGAGAAAACACGGGGTAAAGCGACTCTGGCTGAGGCAGATCGAAATGGAGCTTGAATGCCTGACGTTACTGTCACCGTAAAAACGATCCCAGCCATGCTAGTAGCCGCACGGCGTGTGAACATCCCAACCAATGATCGCTTGCCAAAGAATCTGGAGCCAGCCTTCAGCGAAGCATATGACTTTGTCCGCCGGCACGGTGCACAGGATAACGGTCCCTGCTTTGCCCTGTGGCACGGTTCAGTCTATGTCAATGAGGATGCGGAAGCTGTCGTGCCCATCGACCGTCGCCTGGCGGGAACAGACCGCGTAAGAGTCTATGAACTGTCACAGACAAAGGTGGCCTCGCTCATTCATTTTGGTGACTTTGAAGCGTTTACGAGAGACCGCGCCGCCCTGATTGAGTGGATCAAGGCCAATGGATATAAAATCGTCGGTCCGTACCGGGAGATCTATATGAAACAGGATCGGACAATCACAGAAATTCAGTTCCCGGTTGAGGAAATTCAGTTCCCTGTTGAGAAAATCTGACCTTTCTAAAAGCATTATCCCTGAAATTCTGCACACAAGATCCCAAAGTAGACATTAACTTCATACGAGAGTAATGTGCCCATCATTGGGTTCTCTTTGAGCGCGCCTGCAAGGATCAGCGTGGGCCATAGACTATCTGGCTTGCCGTTCTCCACCAGGGTGGAATCCGCTGAAAGCAGATCGTCCATGCGATTCGAGCGAATGACCTCCTGCATCCACGCATCATATTTTGCAGCCGCGGGATCGAATCCATACGGACCTCCCGCGTCGTGCGCGTGACCCTGGTCTGCGCTGGCGATTAGGGCAATGCGCGCCTCTGCTTCCTTGAGCACGCGTCCCATCGCCCGGCCAAAATCATAGTGTAGCTGGTAGGGAAGAGTCCGCATGGGGCTGAGGTGCACAAGCCTGGGCTTCGGGTCGAACGAATGACCCAGAAAGTACAAAGGCACCACAGCGCCCCAATCCAAAGGAATGAAACATTCAGGTCCCCCGCTCGCGCCATAGATATAACGGACGACAGGCACATCCATTTCGGTCGCTTTGTCGGCAATGACATTCGCAAGTCCAGGATTCATCTCAAAGTCAAGTTTTACATCCGGCGCCCATTCTGCAACGGCCCGTTCAGCAACAGAAACACTGATGCCGTTTTGGGCGCGAAACCCGTGAGGGTTGATGATCACGATCATATCCGGTGCGAGTGCTTTTAGTTTTTCTCCCATCTGATACATCGCCTGTCGCGTGGACGCGACGATATTTTTGTCTGCAACGGTTTCAGGGATTAAGTCGCCGGCGTGGGGGGCAATACATGCATAAATCAATGGCATAGTGAATCTCCTATCTCTTTCCTGACAAGTTTAACGTATGTCAATGCTCCCTGTTTTGAAACAGGCAACAAAAAACTCCGAGACAGCGATGCGCTCGGAGTTCTCTTCATTCAGTGATGTTTACACTGGCGAACTTTCACAGATGTTACGGAGTTGTACGTCCCGGTCCAAGTAATGGACAGAGGAAGTAATGATCGGTGGCATCCATGATGCCGTTCATGTCCGTATCTTCCCACCAGCGTCCGCCAAGGTAACCAGGGTCACCGGGTCCGAACTCGGTTGTCCCGTTCACAATTTGTTGGAAGCGACCCTGGAATGGCAACGGGTCCTGGACCACAAACGTATCGTAATAGAGTCCCTGGCTGGTGACGTAGACAACACCTGGAGTCTCATTCCCACGTCCCGCTGAAGCAGGGATAGCTGTTACAAGCGCGATGAGTAGCACGACGAAAAGCACACTTAATTTTCTTTTCATTTGTTTACTCCTTTATTTACTTTTATCTGATTGTTTCATACAACCAACAACCAGATGGGATCGCGATCCACCATATACGTTCAGTCTAAAGGAGCAACATAAATGGGACCTTTGGAAAGTCTTACCAGAGTATTACGATCCTATTAACTAAAAAATTTGTAAGGATAATGTATCAGCATTCCGGCACAATTACGATAAAATCCGCTTCTCTTCAAAATTCAATAGTACTGGAAATTAGGACGTCGCATGCCACCTCCTCCACCTGAGCTCTTATCACTACCCACAATCACTTTGATGATCACCATCACGTTCATCATGCAAGCCACTGCCATCGCGTTCAATTCGCGCACCATATACGAATATAAAGGGAATTGGATTGCGTTCCTGGCAACCATCTCTCTTGCGTTTGGGTTTGTTGTCATCCAATTGCGAAGAATGGATGTGGTCACCGGGCTGCTTTCGAATGGTCTGATTCTCACCGGTCATGTATTGATCTATGTCGCGATCTCTCAATTTATTGGCAAGCCGCTTAACCGCTATATGATCTATGGACTTGCCCCACTTGGGTACATTGGGTTAATCGTCTTGGCATTGCTTCCACCCGGTGGCATTCCCCTGATCACGATGACTCAACTGGCAGGCTTTCCATTCAACTTTGCTGCGGCATATGCGCTCTATCTTGTTGACAAGAGTCGATTCAAGTGGGGTGCGTATCTGACGGCTCTGCCGCTGATGGTGTACGGATCGGTTACGATCGTCCGTTTTCTAACAGGAGTTTTTGACCCTCGAGCCGTGCTGCCTGGACCTTCCGCCTCGAACCTCTTTGACATCATGTCGCTTTATATCCTCAGCTATTTATGGACTGCGGGCTTTATTCTGATGATCAGCCAGCGCCTGCAAAGCGACCTGCATGAGCTCGCCATGAACGACGCGCTCACCCGCATCCGTAACCGCCGCGCCATGCAAGGCCTGTTGGATTACGAAATGAGGCGCGTCCAGACCGAAGTGAAGGATTTCTCGGTCATTCTGCTGGATATAGACCATTTCAAGCTCATCAACGATACCCATGGACATCATGTGGGCGATATTGTTCTGCAATGGATGGCGCAAACACTGCAGTCTGCGCTCAGGGTTCAGGATATCGTTGCGCGCTGGGGCGGGGAAGAGTTTCTCATTCTACTGCCAGATACAAGTCTGGAGGAAGCGATGGAGATCGCGGAACGACTGCGCGAGCTGGTGGAAGAATCTATCGTCGGTGGTACACCCATCCTGCTGAATGTCTCTTTTAGTGCGGGTATATCCAACTCCAAAACAAATCGAAATGTAAATGAACTTTGCAAGGTGGCTGACCAGGCCCTCTATATCGCAAAGCAAAAGCGCAACCGAATCGCTTCTCAGGACGAGATCGGGATATCAAATAAAGTTGAAATAGTATGATGATCCAATGGGTCAAACACAAGGCGATTTTTCAGATCGCCTTTTTATTTTCTGAAGACGAATTTCTGTAATTCAAATGCACTGCTTGCATTGTATATCGCTCGTTATACTAAGCGACATGCAAGTTGAGACTTTCAGCAGATATGAGATCAGGGAGGCACTGGGCGAGGGGGGAATGGCTACTGTGTACCGCGCGTACGATCCGTTGTTTGAACGGGAAGTCGCGCTCAAAATCCTTAAACAGGAATTGCTCGCCAACTCCCAGATCCGTGAACGCTTCGAGCGCGAAACGAAGATCATTGCAAAGCTCGAACATGCGGCTATCGTCCCGGTCTATGATGTCGGGCGCGATAAGGACCAGTTGTTTTTTGTGATGCGCTACATGTCGGGCGGTTCCCTTTCCGACCGCATCCAGACC
>DAINRK010000290.1:1053-6060 GCA_036741855.1 Anaerolineales bacterium | reverse complement strand
TTGCTGGCCTGTTCCACCATTACAGCGGATAAATCGATTCCAGCGACAGCGCCATTTGGGGTCAACTTCGCCACTTCCTGAATCGCCTGACCGGGACCAAATCCAATTTCGAGGACCTGGTCATTAGGTTGAATATCGAGCAGAGACAGAGTCCACGCGTTGCGCTCGCGGTTCTTCATCGCTAAGATCACCCCAACAAGGCGACCAAGCCAACCTTCGGGATGAGCAAACTGCGCATTGAATCTTTTTATCACCAGATTTCTCTCCTCAAATCTGAATGTCGCTGTTACAGCGACATTCAGACTCTTACTCTTCGTCTCTAGCTTGTCTTTTCAGAGGTTTCTGAAGACTCTGTGTCCGAGCTTTGACCATGAGCTTTCTTATGCCATTCGTCGAACATGGGTGGAACCCCACGCTCGCCCCAGTCACGTCGCCACGAGCCATGCCCGCCATGATGCCAGCCCCAGCGCGAACCCCAGAAGAGGAAGCGGAAGGCTACGAACAAGAGGAAGAAGGCAAGCAGAGGGCCGAAGCAGCCAAAACCGTATCCAAATCCAAATGGACGATGGAAGGGCATTCCATATCCGTAATAGGGATAAGGCAAGGGCGCGGTGTCACCGGATGGTGATTGAACCGTGATGGGCGATCCTTGAGCCACACCCGCTTGAAAAGCGAAGAATGCGACGCCCGCCACCGCGGCAATCAATATCAAAGCCGCCAGAATACGCAAACCAATTTTTCCGTTCATGTTTTACTCCTTTGTTTGAACATATGCCTGCAGTATAGGGTCTGGTTGTGAATTGATTGTGAAGTGAGGAGGGAGGACGCGGTTGCGATTTTCAATCGGCCGGCATACAATTTATGTAGCCATGCTGCGGATTGGGCAACGCTTATTTCTCGTGGAGAAACTATGAATATTCGATACGGAACGACTGACGATGCAGAGATGTTATCCGAGTTGGGAGCCAGGACCTTCTACGATACATTCGCGAAAGATAACACTCCAGAAAATATAGAGGCTTATCTGAAAAAATCGTTTTCTCCGAGGACCCAATTCAAAGAGCTTTCAGACCCTGATAATATTTTCCTGATTGTTGAATCCGAAAACACACCGATCGGATACGCCCAACTCACTATGAATAGCAAGGACGAAGCAATAAGCAAAGCCACGCCGCTCGAAATCAGAAGGATCTATGCCATACAAGAATATCTAGGCAAGGGAGTTGGGAAGGAACTTATGCAGGCTACAATAGGCGAAGCGAGAAAAAGAGGCTGTGATTGTGTCTGGTTAGGGGTCTGGGAGAAAAATCAAAGAGCAATTGATTTTTATAAGAGGTGGGGTTTTCGCGAAGTCGGCACGCATCTGTTTTCCGTTGGCAATGATCCACAAAACGACTATGTGATGGAGTTGGAGTTGACCTGATCGATCAATTGATTCCAAGGTTGACGAAGTAGAATACGTGTTCTACAATTCAGAAACTGTGATTATTCGTGGCGTTGCCTTGGCAAGGCAGCATCATCAAGTTCAACGGAAATCCTGCAACTGGGTAATCAAGTTATTGGAGAAATAAATGGACAAAACGATACGAACACAAATAGAAAACATTCGCTCGGAAAATGGGGATGTACAGAATAAGGCATTTACCTATATCATCAATCTAACAGATAAACCTGTTGACTGGGCTTATAACGTATGGGATGAAATGATAGATGGGTTAACTCACAAAGACAACCATGTAAGGGCAATTTCAGCGCAGGTTCTCAGTAACCTCGCCAAAAGCGATCCTAAGAACAGGATGCTCAAAGACTTCGATAAACTGCTCGCCGTGACAAAGGATGAACGATTTGTCACTGCGCGGCATTGTCTGCAATCGTTATGGAAAGTTGGTGTGGTGGGAAAGAAACAACAGAATGTTTATATGGATGGTCTCGAACAACGCTTCAAGGAATGTATCAGTGAAAAGAACTGCACCTTGATCCGTTACGATATCCTTCAAAGTTTTCGAAATGTGTATGACGAAGTGAAGGATGAGAAAATAAGAGCCAAAGCTCTGGAATTAATCGATACTGAAGATGATCTTAAATATCGCAAGAAGTATTTAACATTGTGGCGAAAATGATAGATTCACTGCCACAAAGTTTGCAGAGCCTTTTGAGAAAACTTTTTTCTCTTCGATAACTGTGACCGGGCAGTTGGTTGGATAAAAGCCGATGAGCATGAAAGACCACATCCTCTCAGCGCTCAGGGAGCAATTCGACAGTTGGGAAGAACTACTCGCAAGCCTGAGTGAAGAGCAAATCATAGCTCCGAGCTTTGACTTTGACTGGTCCATCAAAGATGTGATTGCTCATTTGTGGGGATGGCAACAGATATCCATTGCACGGATGGATGGTGGCGTGCATGATCGAGAACCAGAGCTTCCCAAGTGGATTGTAAATGTAGGCGAGGATTGGGAAGAGGACGCGGATCGAGTCAATCATTTGACTTATGAAACCAACCACGAAAAAAAGTGGTCAGAGATACATCTGACTTGGAGAGAGGGATTTTTGCGATTTCTTGAGTTAGGGAACAAAGTCTCCGAAAGAGATCTGCTGGATGGAGATAGATACCCGTGGCTGAAAGGCTATAGTCTCGCCTTCATTCTCGTGGCATCTTACGACCATCATCAAGAGCATCTTGAAAAATTGGTTGACTGGCTAAGTAAGCCAGGGAATTGATCAAGACCAAAGGGAACCTCGAGTATCGCAAGAGAAGTCTGTGTAGAGGCAAATGAAAATAATTATGATATGTAGAAATATAGAAATTATGGCAAAGAAATTCTGTCAACTAATAATTTGCTTAATGCTAACAGCGCAATTTTTGTCAAGTTGCAACAATCAAGTCGTTACAAAATCGCCTGAAGACGAAATTGTTGACTATATCTTGAAAAGCATAATTGATGTGAACAACCTACACGGTAGGCACTTAATTGTATATGGTCCCACCATTACGACAATGCCAGATGTATTTTATGTATCGAAAAAGTCTCCTTATCAAATATGGTGGGTAGAAAATGGCAAACTCATCGAAATGGGCAATGATACGAAGGCAATAACTGATTTTTACAAAATCTCCGAACAAGATGATTTGAGCTGGGAGATTGGTTTTAGCATTATTTCAATAAATGACAATTCAACAAGCGCCAAGGTTTATGTGGAAAAATTGTGCGGAACTACTTGCGGAACGGGCATGATGTTGTACCTGCAACGCGCCGATTCAAGACAATGGGAAATCGAGAAAGAAGAAGAGTTATGGATATCCTAGTCTAAAATCACAAATCCATCATTGTTTATCATAAGTTTGCTGAAAAACATCATCAAAACTACCAAAAAAACCTCCCCAAGCCTTTTCCCTGGTCTTCTGTCACATCTTCATCATCTTCTATACTTCTGGCTGCTTGAACTCAACTGGAATATAAAGTTCCGTTGTGAATTAATAGCGATGGGGCTCATAACAAAAGTTTTAGTTAGACGCAAAGTAAATGCAAGCTTAACAGAGTAATTTTCCCTCCAGACTCCGTCCTGTATTGTACAGACTGAAATCATTGCGATTACAGAAACTACACAACACATCTTAAAGGAGCGAACATGCAACACACCACTACGCAGCCAAGAATAGCTGCAATAACCTACACCCACCGATCAGTAATTAAAAAATCCACTTTTGTGATCGCCCTTGCGGCTTTGGGCGGCATGAGCATCCTGGCTGGTATCATCAGTTTTGTTTCAGCAATTGTCTTATTATTAAATGCCTCGATGCCAGGCCTGGTCAATACAATGCTGACGGACGTAGCCTTCGATTTCATTGTGGGCGCGTTGGTCATTGCTAGCTGGAGGGCATTGGCTCAAAGCAAAATGCTTGCGGTTTGGCTCTTTGGCAGTAGCCTCCTCATCGACACTATCTATAGTCTGGTCTTTGGATACCCACCGCACTATATTTTCATAGGTTTTGGGCTATTATTGATTTGGCAGATGCTCAAATACCAGGCCGAATTGGGACTCTCGTAAACCTAGTGTAAAGATTCAAAGAAAAGCCGTCACACTTTGTGTGACGGCTTTTCTTATCCGAACAGTCTTCCCAAGCCTTTTCCCCCAGTTTTTTGCAACATCTTCATCATTTTCTGCGCTTCGCGGAACTGCTTGATCAGACGATTTACATCCTGTACTTCCATGCCGGAGCCGGACGCGATCCGCCGTCGGCGTGAGGCGTTTAAAATCTCAGGATCGCGGCGTTCTTTCAAGGTCATCGAATTGATGATTGCTTCCGATTGCTTGAACGTTCTCTCAATTTCCTTCGGGTCCACTTGACGCGCGGCCTGTCCCATTTGTCCGGGCAGCAAATCCATGATCTGCGCCAGCGGTCCCATCTTCTTCATCTGCTTCATTTGGTCGAGCCAGTCTTCAAGCGAGAACTGTCCCTTCATCATACGCTCGGCGGTCTTTTGGGCAGTCTGCTGGTCGAATGCGGCTTCGGCTTTTTCGATCAAACCGATCATATCGCCCATCCCCAAAATCCGCGACGATAGCCGCCCGGGGTCAAACGCTTCAAGAGCGTCGAGTTTTTCACCTGTACCGATAAACTTGATCGGCACGCCTGTCACCGAACGGATCGAGATCGCCGCACCGCCGCGTGAGTCGCCGTCCATTTTTGTCATCATCAAACCTGTGATGGACACATTATCGCGGAAACCCTGCGCAATGTTCAACGCTTCCTGACCGATCATCGAGTCGACTACAAGCAGTGTTTCCACAGGCGTGACTTTCGCCACGATGGACTTGAGCTCGTTCATCAGTTCCGCATCCAACTGCGACCGACCGGCTGTATCTACGATCATGACGCCGAATCCACCCTTCTCCGCTTTCTCGAATGCTCGCTTGACGAGTTCTGGCGGCTGGACATTCAAATCCGACTCAACGGGGACATCGACCCTCTCGCCAAGTTGTTGCAATTGCGTCACGGCTGCGGGA
>DAINRK010000290.1:0-1043 GCA_036741855.1 Anaerolineales bacterium | reverse complement strand
TGCCAACTTCCCTGCGCCCGTCGTTTTGCCTGAGCCCTGCAAACCAACCATCATGATCACGCGCGGTTTTGGACCCGTGAGATTTAGCGGAGCAGGTTCGCCAAGTGTGGCGATCAATTCATCGTTGACAATCTTGATAATCTGCTGACCCGGATTCAATGCCTTCGATACTTCTGCGCCGATGGCGCGTTCGCGCACGCGCGCAATGAACGCCTTGACAACGCTGAAGTGCACATCCGCTTCGAGCAGGGCGAGGCGCACTTCGCGCATCGCCGCGTCCACATCCGCTTCGGAGAGTTTGCCGCGGCGCCGGAGTTGATCAAAGACTTGATTTAGTCGATTAGTGAGGTTTTCGAACATTAGAAATAATTGTAGTAATAGCTTTAGCCATTCAGCGACTGAAGTCGGTACTAGGTGCAATTCCTTTTTTAGGGTAGGCGAAGATTGTAGTTTGGAAGCAGGTTGAGGTCAAGTGAGATAAGTATGTCATTGTGAGTACAAGTTTCAAAGCAATATCCATCAAAGTGAGGAGATTGGCACGTCGCCGCTACGCGGCTTCTCGCAAAGACATCACAAACACCTTGCTTGACAATAGTTTTGTCACAAAGTAAAATCACGAACGCTTAACAACAGAATATCGCCGAGATAGCTCAGTTGGTAGAGCACGCGACTGAAAATCGCGGTGTCCACAGTTCGATTCTGTGTCTCGGCACTCTCGGTCAGCAATATAGGCCTTGAAATGCGGGCGTAGTACAGTGGTAGTACGTCTCCTTGCCAAGGAGAAGGTCGTGGGTTCGAATCCCATCGCCCGCTCAGTAATTCAAAACGGCGTCGTGGCCAAGTGGTAAGGCAAGGGTCTGCAAAACCCTCACCACGGGTTCGAATCCCGTCGACGCCTCTGTCCGCCCCCCCGCCGTTGCGCGGGTTTTGTTTTTTTACCCGCCTGCGCGCGGGTTCTTTCCAGCTCCGGCGCGGGTCCCTCACAGCCCGTGGAGAGGGCGGAGCGAATCCCCAGACGGGCCGCCTCCAGATGAATCCACAAA
>DAINRK010000289.1:0-6069 GCA_036741855.1 Anaerolineales bacterium | reverse complement strand
CAGGATGCGAATGCGTGCACGATCTGCCTGCATTAACGTTAGCAAATCGTCCCGCGCCAAGGGGCGCAGTGCTCCGCCGGCAGTGAAGAGCTGGTCACGCAGGAGACGGATCTGATCGGGAAGAGGCCTGATAATGCTGGCATTCACTCCACCCAGGATAACATTTCCCAGCGCGATCATCTTATTATTGATGACTTCGTTGCGGATTTTCTCTCTGGGAATATCTCGCATCAACACTGCCAATTCTATGGCATCATTTAATGACAAGTTTGTGTGGATACCACTGGAAAAGGTTCTGTATAGTTTGGGCGCCTGTGAGAGAAGTGTGGGAAAGTTCTCAGGGTTTATTACCTTATCGCGAATGGCAAAGATCACTTTCTGTTGACGTCTGGCACGGCCGATGTCGCCGTCTTTACAGCCCTGTTCTGCATGCCGGCAGCGCGCATAGGCCAGCGCGACCCTGCCGGTCAAATGCCGCATTCCACAACAGGTCAATTTGACTTTGGGAAGTTCCTTGCCCTGGTACACGGGATCAAGGAACAGGGTTTCGTCGTTGTGAACATCCACCCCACCGAGCATATCGATGATATCGATGAAGGTATCAAAATCCACCTGCACATAGTAATCCACCGGCACACCGATGAAGTGAGAGATCGTTTTCATCGTCAGAGCCGGACCGCCTCCGGGCAGTTTGGAGCCGCGTCCCAAGGTCCAGGCTGTGTTGATGCGACTAAAGCCAAAGCCCGGGATGTTCACCCACATGTCGCGTGGAATGGAAAGCATCCCCGCCGTCTTTGAGAGTGGGTCGACCGTCAGCAGGATCAACGTATCCGTACAGAATGGACAATCCCCTTCGAGCGGATCCCCGCCGCGCAGCCCCACAAACAGGATGTTGATCCGGCTGCTGCCATCCCAGGTGGGATAGGTGATATCTTCCAGTTCATCCGCTTCTGGGGTCGAGGTCGGAGCGGCTTTTGTAGTGACCAAAACTAGCCCTTCAACCGCATTGACTTGCGGACCAGCGCAACTCGCGGGTGGAATACCGGGCAGGGACGTGAGCCGCCAGCAAACTGTGATGTCACGAACAAACGAGAAGAGTCCCAGTGCCATCACCAATACAACTCCCCAGAAAAGCAGGGTACGGATTGGAAGGCGTGGGGGAGTGGCTTCAGGCATTATGGTGTTTTCTCAAGGACCAGGGGATTTGCCTATCTCTGGTCACAACGCCTGCCATTGTATCTTTGTTCCGGCTGTAAGGGAGTCATTCAGGGGTGGTCATTGCCGCCCACTTTTAGGTGTAACCTTTCTTGTGATGGGCATATTGCACTAGATCATTCGGTGTTTCACTTACTCTGTATTTTCATCTAAAGCAAACGCAATCGCCTGTTCCATCGTCAGAGCGCGGCCGGTGGTCCATACCTGCTCGAACCGATGTGCATCGAGCTTCTGATGCAGAACTTTGATCTGCTCTTTAAAATAGGTTTGTTCCTCTGAGGTCATCGGCGAGTCGACCTTCTCACGCAGAGCGTCTGCCGCGGCGAAGAGTTTAAGGGCGCGCTCATTTCGATCATCTTCAATGGCAAGGAAGCCAAAACATTCCAGCTGGTGCGCCACGGCGCCCGGCTGTCCCACATCGCGAAAGCCTACGATGGTCTCACGATACCGTTCCAGCGCCTGCTGGTAGTGGCCGAACTGGCGCTCCAGGTGGGCAAGGTTGCTCTTATTGAGAAGAATGTTGAAGTCCGCGTCCACAACCCGGTAGCTGTCGATAGACTTCTCGAACCAGAGGCGAGCCTCCTCATAATGACCACTGTAAGCCGCCAGAAAGCCCCGCACTTCGTACGCATCCGCGACCTGCCCGGGCAAACCCGCATCTTCGGAAAGCCGGATGGACTCATCTAAAAGACGCGATGCTGTATCGAGGTCGCGGTGCAGCTTCGCTGTTATGCGCCCCAGGGCACTCAGGATCCAGGTGCTGACGAAGACATTATTGTCAGACTGTGCCAGCACCAGAGCTTCTTTCAACGCGGTCTCTGCCTCGACCAATTTGCCGGAAGACTCAAGCGCTCTGGTTCCCAGGAGCAACACAGAGGCAAGCCAGCGCTTGTCATCCAGCTGGCGGTGTAAGGCAATGGATTGCTCTGCGCAAGCAGAGGCATCCCTCTCTCTGCCCAAAGAAGTATAAGCGAATGACAGGGCCGCCAGGGCTCTTGCGCGCAGGGGAGGTGGAATGACGGGTAACGTGGTCTCCATAGCCTGCAGGGTGTCTCGAAGCCAGCCAAAACCTTCGACAGAATACCCGCCAAACGCAGTCGCAACCATCATGTTCGATGCGATGAGTAAAGAGCTTTCCGGATTCCGGGCGAGCCCCCATTCGATCGCAGTCCGCATGTTCTCCTGCTCCGCATCAGAGCGATGCACCCAGGCCCTTCGTGACGGTCCCTGCAATCCTCGTTCGACCTCGTCCGAAAGCTGCACATAGTAGGCCAGGTGGCGGTCACGGATCGCTTCCACTTCGTCAGTCTCAAAAAATCGCTCCCGTGAGTATTGCCGGATGGTCTCCAGGCGGTGATAGCGAATCTCGCCGTTCGATTCCTCGCCGATGACCATCGATTTGTCCACCAGCCGGGCCATCAGGTCAAGGATATCCGGTCCTTCCCCGCCCTCTCCACAGACGAACTCCGCTGCTTCCAGCGTCCAGCCACCGGTGAAGACCGCTAAACGACGAAACAAGGCCTTCTCTGTGTCCGAAAGCAAACTATAGCTCCAGTCGATCATGGCGCGCAATGTTTGCTGCCGTGGCAAAGCGGTGCGTGCACCACCCGTCAGCAGACGGAAGCGATCGTCAAGCCGGGAAGCGATCTGTTCCGGTGACAACACCTTCACCCGGGCGGCTGCCAGCTCAATGGCGAGAGGGATGCCATCCAGGCGCGAGCAGGTCTGGGCGACGAAGGGCGTGTTTTCCTTCGTCAACCGGAAATCAGGTTTGGCTGTGGTCGCGCGTTCCACGAAGAGACGGATAGAATCGATCTCCAAAGGATGTTCGAGATGCAGTAGATCGGCGGGGCTGGGAGTCCTCATGGACGGGACGCGATAGGGGAGCTCTCCTGGAATGCCCAGCGCCTCGCGGCTGCTCGCCAGGAGCTTGAGTTTCGGACATGACCGCAATAGGCTTTCACTGACCTGGGCACAGGCTTCGATGAGGTGTTCGCAGTTGTCGAGGATCAGCAGGAGGGTTCTCGAGCGCAGGTAATCCTGGAGAATTTCGAGTGACGTGCGACGCCCCTGCGGGTCTTCACGGAGCTTGAAGACAGCGAGCAGCGTTTGCACGACGAGCACCGGATCGACCAGCGGGGCAAGCTCAACGAACCAGATCCCGCCAGAAAACAGACGCAGCAGATCTCCTGCCACCTGCAAAGCCAGGCGGGTCTTTCCCGCGCCACCCGAGCCGGTCAGCGTGATCATCCGATGTTCTGTGATGAGCTTCTTTAGCTCATCCATCTCTTTTTCGCGTCCAATGAACGATGTCAGTTGCGTGGGGAGATTATGATTGAAAGACTCCAACGTTTTAAGTGGAGGAAATTCGGAGGGCAGATCGATCCCCGTGAGTTGATAGAGCTGCTCCGGGTGGAGGATATCCTTTAGATTGCATTCCCCCAGATCGATCAGTTCTGCCTGCTCCGGAAGCTGGTCGCGCGTGAGATCATGGGCCGTCCGTGAAAGCAGGATCTGCCCGCCATGCCCGGCAGACATGATCCGCTGGGTGAGCGCCAGCGTTGTATAGCCGGAATAACGGATTTCGCCCGAAACTGTCTCCGCCTGGGCTGCCCCTGTATGGATTCCCATTCTCACTCTGATCGGCGCAGGAGACCAGGGTTCCTGATGCAGGGATCGCTGCATTTCCAGTGCCGCATATAAGGCATCACTGGCAGAGGGAAAGGCAGCACAGAACGAATCTCCAATGATCTGAAACACCAATCCGTTGTGCGCTTCGATCGTCTCGCGCAGGATCTGGTGATGCCGCCTCAGCAGAGCAGGCATGGCATCGGGAAACTGCTGTGAGAGCCTGGTACTGCCTTCGATATCGGTAAAAAGAAAAGTTACGGTACCTGTGGGAGGAGCTGTTGTCACTGCGACCTGAGTAACAACTATTATGACATAGATGCTACTCTTTGCAAACATAATGGCTGTCACTTATGTACCCTGTAATCGGCGGATTGCTTTGGACCCTTCGGGGTTTTCGGGCAAACGTTAGAACTGATCTCAAAAGCGCCGCATGGTGCTTGGTGCTGACTGGCTATTGATTTGTGAAGGTCGGGCGTTTATACTACTTTCCATATATATATGACACTAAATTCCTAAAGGATCATCTGTATCAAACTGGTTAAGTTTTGGGATAGAAATTGGTTGGATTTCGGTTGAGGATATAGTGTAGACATTCGAATAAAGAAAATAGCCCAGCGGTTTTCATAGTTCCTCGCTAATTTTTGCAACCTTTGCGAAATATCAGCGTCATGCTCTAGAACGCTTGATTGCTAGGCTTGTTAGGGTTTTTCCTGTTAATCGAAGGCAAAGAGGAGATAGTAGCGATGAACAGAACAAAACAATCTTTCCATCCAGCTTTTTATGTCATAATGGTTTTGTATCTTATTTTGGCTTATAGCACCCTGGGATGGGGCGAAAATTGGGCTGCCACCTTATATCCTGAAGATCACTTCTTTGAAAATGTAGGTGCCATTTCGTTCTTGGCTGCGTCTGTCATCTCACTCTTTGTATATATGCGTGCCGTGAACAAGCGTTACATCACCGGAATGCATTGGATCAAGCTATTCGTTTACTCGGCTCTGGCATTGCTGTACTTCTTCGGCGCGGGAGAAGAGCTCAGTTGGGGACAAAGGATATTTTTACCACCCGGATTAGCTCAGGCAAGTATCCAGCAGGAATTGAAGATTCAGAATCTGGCAATCATTGAAAAAAACACGTTCTTGAATGGAGATAACATTTATACGATGTTTTGGATGGGATTTGCCGTAGTAATTCCTGTTGCCAGCCTCGTTTGGAAACGCTTCAAACTGTTTGCTGAAAGGTTCACGCCAATTGTTTATTGGGGAATTGGAGCACTGTTCCTGCTTAATTACTTGCTTGCTCAACTCGGAAATCGAATTTATCTTTCTGTATACGATTATCAAACGATCCTATTTCCTCAGGCAGTTCAGGAGGTCAAAGAAAGCAATTATCAGCTTTTGTTTGTTTTTCTTTCCTTGCTTGTCCTTTGGGATCTAAATTTTCGTGTCTTTCCAAAATCAAAATATGGGTTGGAATATGGATTGTCAGGGTTGAATAGAGTCCGAACTACGGATCAACCTGTCTCTAATTGATAATGCGTCGTCACACCTTGACCTACAACAAAATGTACTCTTACCCGATGATGTGAAAAGCTTTTTGGCGGACTTGGAAAAGTAGCAAGTGACAGTCACCCGCTTCGCGACACTTGCGCCTGCATGCAAGTGCAGGTGGGTGACTGTCACTTTGTGTTGGGATTGCTCTGGACCTTTTGGGATTTTCACGCAAAAGCTGACCATTGATTTGTGAAGGTCGGGCATTTATACTACACAGTGTCAACTTCGGATAATTTGCTTAACTTTATATTTCAGCCTGTAAATCCGTAAAAAAGTAAATTCAGTAACTAACCACCTGACAGTTTGTTTCAAAAGCGGTCCGTTGGTCGAGTAAGCGGTGCGGTTCCGCTGTATCGAGACCAAAAGTACCATGCTACCAAAAGATTTGCTGTAAAGCTGTGGTCTCGACACCTGCACTGCACCGAGCGCAGTGCGGTGCAAGTGTACGTCCCGCTAACATCCTGCGGGACTACTCGACCACCGGAACTCGCTAGAAATCTAAAACTGTCAGGTAACTAGTTCATCAATAAGACAAGCTGTATTTTCTGTACAAATAAATATATACCTCTTTATCTTTATATGTAGTAAGTGAGGAATGGCAACGGAGGAGCATACCCCATGCATGACTATCAACCACTTGATCTAGCCCAGTTCTGTAACGTTGGCACGG
>DAINRK010000288.1:0-6080 GCA_036741855.1 Anaerolineales bacterium | reverse complement strand
ACGTAGACGAGCCGGAGTGGATCGTCGATGTTCATCACCAGGCCGCGCAGCTCTTCGGAGAGTCCGGTGGCAAGCGAGAGCGCCTTCTCGATCAGGTCCTGCACGCGGCGCATATGCGCATCCACCTCGATGGTCCGCTCCACGTGCTCGGGCATCGGGGTGATCCGCGCGCGCATCGAGGTGCCCGTACGAGTCACTACGTCGGCGCGGACGCGCGCGATCCCTTCGACGATGATGTTGATCCCGTCGCGGAGACTCGGGAAGAAGCCACCATGACGGCGCACCGACTCGCCCGAGTAATAGTGGAATATCTGCGCGGCGCGGATCACCTCGCCCCTCGCGTCCTTGACGATCTTTCCTTCCTCGCGCGCCATCAGCGTGGCAAGGGCATCAGCGCGCTCGTAGAGCGCGTTGGCCGTCTTGCGCAACAGGTCCGAGCGCAGCTGGGGGTTGCTGCGGGACCAGCTCTTCACTGCCAGCGGAGCACTGCGTCCCCTGGCGCGCGGTGAGCTGATCACGTTGATGCAGGCAGATCGTGCACGCATTCGCATCCTGAATGGAACATCAACACCAGAACTCGATACCCGTACGGCAAATTATCTAGCGCCGCAGGGCGTGGTCACGACCGAGTTTGGCCAAACTCAAGCCGTTAACCGCACGACCATCATTCTCTATACACCGAAACTATATACATTACGATATCTGGTCAATGTTTTCGAGATTACAAACAGCACGCCGATCCGCATCAAACCTGACCCATCCGAAACCGTGGATATTGAAATACGGCTTGGTCCAGATTGGGTTAAAAAATTGCCTGAGGGGTATTAGCGGATCTGACTAACCTATAATTGATGAGCGTTGCTCACTAGACCTCTTGCATAAGTCTTGGTAGGGCGGGTTTGTAACCCGCCAAACCTCGTATTTCAAGAGGGTGTCAGGCTACAAGCCTGACCTACAAATGCCTATTGCAAGAGGTCTACTATACTTTCATCTAGAAAGGAGAAAGACATATGCTGCTCCAGGATAAGACCACTATCGTATACGGAGGAGGTGGAGCTGTGGGGGGAGCTGTCGCCAGGGCATTTGCCCGGGAGGGATCTCATGTATTCCTTGCCGGACGGACTCTCGAGAAACTTGAGAACGTCGCTACGGAGATCCGTGCAAGCGGTGGCAGGGCGGAGGTGAACATCCTCAATGCACTGGATCGTGATGAGGTCGACGCACATCTCGCCGCGGTCGCCGAGAAAGCTGGGCCCGTCAGGCTGATGTTCAACGCTATTGATTGGGGCGAGACACAGGGACAGACATTGGTGGACATGACTTATGAACGTTTCTCCGGTGCAGTCCACACCGCCCTGCAAACGTGGTTTGTAACTGGAACGGCGGCCGCGCGGCATATGGCGCAATATGGCGGTGGGACTATCATTGGCATTACCGCCAATGTCGCCCGTTCCCCCATTGCCATGCTCGGCGGCTTCGGCGTCGCGGGTGCCGCTGTCGAGCACTTCCTGCGCCAATTGGCAGTGGAGATGGGACCGTCCGGCGTGCGGGTTTGTTATGTGCGCTCGGCAGGATCGCCCGATGCGCCCGGGGTTCGCGAAGCGTTCAAGCTACGAGCTGCAGAGACCGGACTCACCTTCGAGGAGGTCGTGCGGCAAGCCGGTGCCAGCAGCCCACTTCGACATTTGCCCTGGTTATCAGAAGTCGCCGATGCGGCCGTACTGTTGGCATCAGACTATGCCCGTGGCATGACCGCGACCCTGGCCAACGTCACCTGCGGGGCAATGCTCGACTGAGCTCACCGGTCTTGCTCTCGGAGAAACACATCTTATCTCAATCTTTTGCCTACTTTGGTTTATCTCTGGCTACGAACCTTCCGTTACCTAATAAGAACTGAATGGCTTTGGGTACATTTCTGTCAACCGAAGATTCGGTTTTTAAAAAACTGAAATATCGATTGATTTCCAGTTGTAAGGATGGGCGTAAGCTGTCAAATACTTTTTTTGCTTCCTTATTTTCCAGCAATGCCTTTTCAAATTTCGGGTGCATTGAGAAGACCCTCTCTTCAGGGTCGTAGGCAATTTCAAAATTTGCCACATCCCCCACATCCTTTTTGGCTGCTTTTCGCATGGGAGTATTGAGATATAACCGCCAGGAGCCACTCCACCTTATGAGTGTTTGCGTAAATTCATGTCCATCTATTTTCATTTTTACAGGAATTTTTCCTTTGTTTTTTCCTGCCTGCAAAAAAACTTTGTGCAACACTCTCTCAGGAAGAAATACAAAAGGATTGACGCCAATGATTTCGATTTTTGCTTTGAATTTGATCATGTCGATCTATGGCGACTCTCAGCCGCCCAACGGGATGTGTCCCGCGACCGGTTGGGCGGCATGCTCTCGGCCTTTCACGCGTTGCTCGGCCATGGCGCACCGGTTTGCAAGGCTGTCGCATATTCCTGAAGCCGCTCGTCATCATGCCCACGGATTTGCATCAAGAATGGAAAATCTGCCGGTGTGATCGTGAGCTTCGCCAATGGTTCGACAGCAACAAAACTTGCGAGCTGTGCGATATGGACCTGATTGGAGCCAAATGCAATCGGTGACTGAACGGTGAATGTGCTCCGTGGCAGGAGATAGACCGTGCCCGTTCGCCAGGGCTGGCTTGAAAGGGCAGATTGGCTGACGGAGAAGACATAGAATGGCCCATGAATTGTCCCTGTTTCGTTGGCAAGGCGAACACAGGCATTGGTAATCGACATCACACGGTCGCGATCGACGATGGCAAAGAACATGGCCCACAGGCCATCTGATGCGGCATAGACGGCTTTCTGATTGCCAAACTCGTTGAGGTCATTGGACTGGCGCGGCTCGAACAGACCGATATCCGGATTGCCGGAACCATGCATGGCAATGTTGTGATGATCGGCGAGATAACATAGGAATTGCCACTTTGGCCAGGGCAACGTGAATTCAATGGTCGGACACGCACCGATGCTGAGCGTCCTATTCAACAACTCATCAAAAGCATCCTGAACTCTTTCATCGAAGTTCACGCTGGGGCGTGTCAGCCAATAGTCCGGTAGCATCATAGATGTGATCCTTTCAGTACAGCCGCCTCACAATTTTAGCTTTTACGTGAAAATCCCGAAGGGTCCAGAGCCGGCGCAGCCGTGCAGATCACAAGATACTTAATGACGGTCACCTTTTTCGGGCTTCCATAATGAAGTGAGAAGTCTATCTCTGGTCGATGCTTCTTGTAGAAATATCAAATACAGCTATATTGAAACGATCTATGCAACTGCTGGCTCCGTTTGTCACGATGAAATAGTCTTTCGGATCGGGATTCCACGCCCAAAGGGTATAACAGCCTTCCACCAGATCATTAAAGACAAGATGTTGTCCTGGAGTAATCGTGTAAGTGCGATAGCCGCATACAATTTGTGGCAGGGTTTGACTAAGATAGACCGAGAGCGCAAGTGTCGCCCTTGTTGAATTGTGGATCCGTATTTTGACAGTCTCGCCCTGCAGCGTTGCTGGCAGAGGCTGATTTATACATGGATCTTCAGTACTGGAGTTGCTACTGGGAACCGAAGTGAATGTCCCTTCTAAGGTTGGCAAGGGAGGTAACGTATTGGTGGCAGCGGGCGTATCGGTAAACGTTGCTGTTGGCGGAGGCGGAGTGGCGGTCGGGATGGCGGCTTGAGTTGCTGCGACCACCGTGAAGGCCGCCGCGGATATCGTGTTTTGTATGTCAACCGCGTTGACTGTGGGTGTAGCCTGTGCCCCACAGGCACTCATCATCAGCGTTATCAGGAGTACCAGGATGCGAATCGAAAAACATTTCATGTGGACATCTCCTTATCACTTCAGTTTGTCTCGAATATTGTGATTGCTCTGCCGAATCCCCTCTAATCATACATCGGAATCGTGAGAATGATTTCACTAACAATGCCCGGTGCAGGTCTCCACGGGTGTCTCACTCTTGTAAGTTCTAACATTTGTGTGAAGATCCCGAATGGTCCAGAGTAGTTCGCCAATCACAATAATGGTCACGCCCTACGGCTGGCATGAGCGGCTCAAACACTAAACAATTCACCAGCCATTCTCAATAATCGATCACTTGCTTCCCAATAAAATAATGCTTGAGGAAGCGCGATCACGATCATTTCCTCTTGAGGGTACCACCATGCGGTTGTCCCGCTGATCCCAATCCATCCAACCTGCCTTGACTCAAGTGTTTGAACACCGATTCCCAAACCATATCCCATTCCGGGCCATGGATCATCAAAACGTACAGGAAACGCGGAGCCACTCAGTTGATTGGTCGTCATCATTGTAGCTGTACTTTGTTTGAGGACACGAACACCTTCTGATATGCCCCCATTTGCTAACATAGACATGAAGCGGTAGTAGTCAGGCATAGTGGATACTAACCCTACGCCGCCTGATGGTATCACGTCTGAATGTACAAATGGACTCCCGGAAAAATCGTCCACGATCGTGAGCCCGCTCTCCTCAGAATAACTATACCAGGGGCCGAAACGTGCAAGCTTTTCCGGTGGGACAAAGAAACCGGTATCAACCATACCTAGAGGAGTAAAGAGCCGCTCGCGTAAAAACTCCTCAAGGGGTTTGCCTGAAATTAACTCAATCAGATAGCCAAGCACGTCATGAGATAAGCTGTAGTGCCATGTCGCGCCTGGTTGGGCAACGAGTGGCAATTTGGATACTCTTTGAACAAGCTCTGGCAAAGGATAATTGAACGTCCAAGTCGGTGGACGCATTAGTCCAGCCTCTAGATAAATCTTGTCAACTGGATCCGTCGGTTCTCCAAAGCCGTACCCCAGACCGGAAGTGTGCGTAAAGAGATGGCGGAAGGTGATCTCTGTCTCCAAAGTACCGGTCGCGCCATTACCTTCTTGCCAGACCCGGAAGTTTTTGAATTCAGGAATCCACTTGAAAACTGGCTCGTCAAGATCAAAGCGTCCATCTTCATACAACATCAAAGCGGCTGCTGAGGTGATGGGTTTCGTCAATGAGGCGAGGCGAAAAAGACTATCGGGTCGAACCGGC
This sequence comes from Anaerolineales bacterium, assembly GCA_036741855.1. Lineage (GTDB taxonomy): Bacteria > Chloroflexota > Anaerolineae > Anaerolineales > Villigracilaceae > Defluviilinea. The sequence continues at coordinate 1,007 of DAINRK010000288.1, read as the reverse complement.
GTACCACTATCGAGGTCGAGTTTTCCATAGCACCCAAAATGGATGACTTTCCCTTTGCAGGCAATCAATGTTGAAATGCCCGCAAGCTTACCCTGATCAATGTATGCGTGCATCGTCGCATCAATCGCAGCGAGCCGCTCCGAGGGTATACCGACTGATTCAGGTGCAACAGGCTTGATCATGGAGACCTCCCAATACCTACACAACTACATGTAGTTGTATGGAAATAGTATAAACGCCCGACCTTTACAAATCAATAGCTGGTCAGCATCGAAACGATTGAGGACTTATAATAGATATGTCTCTCTGTATTTGGCCCATCAGCCATCAAGGATGAATCGTCCATGAACTCTACACGTGAGGAAAAATTAACCGATGGCGTGTATGTTGTGTGCTTGGAATTCACATAGCGGATGCTTGACGACAATCTATGGCGTATTTTTATCACCTTCCCTCTCCTCCACTTAATTTCTATATTAACAGGTTTTATTACCTGAATGATTCAGTCGCATCGCATCGAGAGAAAATCTTACCACTGCCAGCGATAGACCTGAAGATCAACTTTGGTGGTGTTTTTCAAGTTTATGATACAGATCATGGCAGGCCCTTTACGACCCTGACCGAAAGCTGGGCTCTCGGGCTGTGGAGTACATATCACATTGTGGACTGGCCTTTGGATCTGCAATACGTTGGTGTGAGCTTCAAACCGGGTGGAGCATATCCTTTTCTGGGATTGCCGCTTTCTGAATTGCAAAATCAAATCGTGCCGCTGGATACGATCTGGGGAAGTTTCGCGGCGGAAATTCGTGAACGGCTTTACGCCGCACCCACGATCCAGGCACGATTCGACATGTTAGAACAACTATTCCTTGCTCATCTTCGTGAAGCTCCCCTGGGCCTCAAGGCAGTGCAGTATGCCATGGCTGAGATTGCCCGGCGTCACGGTGCACTATCGATTCGCGAACTCAGTGAGAGTATGGGGATGAGCCAGAAGCACCTCATCGTAC
>DAINRK010000287.1:0-6108 GCA_036741855.1 Anaerolineales bacterium | reverse complement strand
TCCGCCGCGCGTGCTGTATTCCTCATCAACATGGCAATTGTCATGGGACCGACTCCTCCTGGCACGGGCGTAATAAATCCTGCCACTTCCTTTGCCTCGTCGAAGTTCACGTCGCCAACAAGGCGATACCCACTCTTCTTTGTGGCATCCGGTTTGGAGTTAATACCCACGTCAATGACCGCCGCTCCAGGTTTGATCCAATCCCCTCGTACGAATTCCTGTTTGCCAATGGCTGCAATGAGAATGTCGGCGTTGCGAATGACGGATGGTAAATCCTTCGTACGTGAATGACAGATTGTCACGGTTGCATTCTTCCCAACCAGCAACAATGCGGCAGGCATCCCCACGATATTCGAACGACCTAAAACAACTGCATTCGCACCTTCGATTTGCACACCAGCCTTTTCGAGCAGATAGATACATCCAAAGGGCGTGCATGGAACAAACAAAGGTTCACGCCCCTTTTGAGCAAGCCGACCGATATTGATCGGTGAGAACCCATCCACATCTTTCTCGACGCCTACCAGTTGTAGTACCCGTTCTTCATCTAAATGTGAAGGCAGTGGCAACTGCACGAGAATTCCGTTTACCTTTTTACTTCGGTTCAACTTTTTGATGAGTTTTTCAAGTTCATCCTGAGAAATATCTGCGGGCAGGTGATGGCTGACCGATCCCATTCCCAACTCGGCACAGGCTTTTTGCTTGGATGAAACATACGTCGCAGAATCGACGCGGTCACCCACCAGCACTGTTGCCAGAGTCGGCTTCGGCTTACCAGCCGCGACCCGTTTCGCGACATTAGCAGCAACCTCATCACGAACGTGTTGGGCTATCGCTTTTCCATCGATGATTTGAGCTGTCATGGTCCCACTCCTTCAGGAGATGATTTCACCCATCATTCCGCTTTCTGTCTGTGCATGCAATAATACATTGTCCATTTCATTCCATCGCGGCGAACCCGCAAGTGCCCTTACACGCAGGTAATTCTCTGTGTGCCCTTCCATGTACCAGCCGCGCTCCTCCATCTCTGACGTGGATTCCCATAATACTGAGGATTTTCGTCCAACAAATTTTTCACGATAGGATTTCGTACACTCTTCCAGCGCATCATGCAGGATGTGATTCCGCTTCTTTCGGATCTCAGGCCTGACCTGACCCTTCATCCTTGCTGCCCCTGTACCGGGTCGCGCAGAATAGGTGAAGACATGACCGCCTGCAAAGTCCATTTCCTGCACAAAGGCAAGTGACTCAGCAAACTCATATTCGGTCTCGCCCGGGAAGCCAGCGATGATATCCGTTGTAATGGCAACATCGGGAATCGCATCGCGCGCAGCGGCGACGAGTTTGCGGAATGAAACTGGAGTCGTCTTACGCGCCATCCGCTTCAGCGTGGATTCGCATCCGGATTGTAGAGGCAGGTGAAGGTGAGGCATGAGGCGAGGATTCTTCCAAAGCGAAAAGAAACCCTCATCCAGATCCCAAGGCTCAAGAGATGAAAGTCGCAACCGAGGCACATCCGTTTCGCGCAGAATAGCTTTGATCAAATCTTTCAAATGTATATTGAAGTCATATCCCCATGAACCGAGATGCACACCCGTAAGAACGATTTCTTTTGTGCCTCCATCGAGCGCCGATTGAATATCTTGGATAACATCCGCAATTGGTCGGCTTCGTCCCTCACCCCGCGCAACGGTTGTGATGCAGAACGTGCAGCGATTATCGCAGCCATCCTGTACTTTGATGAAGGCCCGCGTGCGACGATGCAGTCCTGGCAGAGGCTGGCGTGAAATCGGTTCGAGATCGAAACTATGTTGGGGAAGATCTAGTACATCAGCAACGAGATGGTCTTTGCGGTCATTTGTCACTACGCGAAAAACATTTGGTAAATCATGTACCTGCGTTGGTTGTAAGGTTGCCCAGCAGCCCGTTGCGACAATTTGCTTTACACCGGCGCGCCCAATCTGACGGATCTTACTGCGCGAAACAGACGCTGCATCATTCGTCACCGCACAGGTGTTAACCACGGCCATATCTGCCGCATCAGCAGACGCGACAATCTCATGCCCCACCGCACGGAACTGACGTGCCATGCTCTCAATTTCAGCCTGATTCAGGCGACAGCCAATAGTATCGAGGTAGATTTTCATAATTCCCAGATGTCATTGCGAGGAGGGCTTCAGCCCGACGAAGCAATCCCCACGGTGGGCGGAGATTGTTTCGCCCTATCGGGCTCGCAATGACATAATGATTCACGGTTGCATCACAACAAAATGATCGAACGAGACGTCCACGCCGGCTTCGGAAAATGTGCCCGCCAGCAGGCCGACATCTCCAGAAGGAAAATCCGTGTCCTGCACAGCCGCGATCTGATTGAAATTCACAAAGAACGTAAGGGTATTTCCAATACAATCTGCGCGCAGGTGATTCGTGGAATTCGATATGATGAATTCGGAGGATTGCATTTCGCTCTGCCCAAGCAATATGGTATTTCCTCCAATGAATTTCCCAATGGCATAAAACCCATCGCTGCTGATAATAAAGAAGTAGTAATCACCACTTTGATATCGGCAAATGAGACCCGCGCGATTTTCGTCAGGTCCGTTCAGCCTGATTACATCCGCTTCGACGCGCACATCGCGAAAATTCTTTTCAGGGGTGGACCAGAAATTCATCGTCGGCTGCTGTACCAGGATACGATAGCTACCCTGGTCATAGTCCATGATGCCGTTATCGTTTAAGACACGGTCCCAACCTGTTGAATTGTTTTCAAACTCATCCTCGAATAGGATATCGCCGGACTTTGCAGGCAGAACCGTCGGAATTTGCGCGGGACTGCAGGCAGTGATGAAAAGTATGAATAATGAAAGCTGAAGGGGAAGGGCTCGCATGAGGAGATTTTATCAGAGTTAGGACTGTCATTGTGAGGCAGTGTTCTTCTACCGAAGCAATTTCATAATCAACCGCGGAGATTGCTTCGCCCATTCAGGCTCGCAATGACATGTCAGAAATGTTTAGGGAAAATATTGATTCAATAATGCTTCGGCCTCGTTATTTCCCAGGTCACGTGCGACAACTAAATGATCACGCGCAGAAGAGCGTTCGTTTTTTTGCAAATACATCAATGCTAAATGAAGATGTGCCGATGCATTTTGCGAATCCAAATCCAATGCGCGGGTAAACATTTTTTCTGCATCATCGTAGCGAGAATCCAACGTATACATCCAGCCAAGCAGATCCAGCGCGGTTGAATCATCTTTTGACATTATTACAACGCGTTGTGCCGCAGGAACACCGACATCTCTGATATTCACCCCATTTTGCGCGCAAAACATAGCAAGCAAACGCCAATAATTTGTGTCATCGGGTGCAAGTGATGTTGCGTGCTGATACGCTGCCAGCGCGCGGATCAAATCTCCCAGTTTTGAATAGGTTTCCCCTATAGAAACCTGCCACGCAGGGTTCTCTGGCTCGAGCCGGGCAGCAAATTGGAACTCTTCCAACGCCTTACGAAAATTACCCGAACGCTGATAGTAGAGGCCACGCAAGCCGCGTATTACGGATGAATTTGGATTCAGACTTAATGCCTGATCAAGTCCATCGCTTCCATCACTACCGACATGCTGATTCGCCTCCTCGAGCCAAGCCCACGCTTCAGCGTTCTTTCCATCTATTCCAGCAGCTTCTTCGAAAGCGGCGTGCGCTAGTGGCCACTCTTCTACGAGACCAAGTCCGCGCCCAATGATGACGAAACGTTCGGAAGACGAGTCGCTTAACGAAGCCAGATTCAAGGCAGTGCGCAGAGTCTGGACAGCGGGATCAAGTTGAGGGTCCGCTTGTGAAGCGGTGATCAATTCCGAAAGTGCAGTGTTCGGATCAGAAAGAGTAAGAAGAAGTCCCAGCCTATAATGTGCGGCAGCGTCCTCAGCATGGGTTGACACATACCGTTGCAAAAATTCTGCAGCCTTGGAGTAATCGCCGTTCTCCTGATACGTCCGAGCCAAACGCGAATAAAGCTGCTCGGATGGATCTTTCTGTTCCAAAGCCCTTTCCCAAATATCTGCCGCCCCTTGTGGATCCTTGTTTAGGTACGTGACATCCCCCCACGCGACCCAACCTTCTGGTGAAAGCGCATTCCGTTGAAATGCCTTCTTATATTTCGCAACTGCATTTGCATATTCCTGAGCATGATAATCGGCATGACCAGATAGTTCATAAAGATCAGCACGCCATGGAATCCGTTGTGCCGCGTTTTGATAATACTGGGCCGCCTCGGCATATGTGTTTGCAGTGGATGCTTTTCCCAACTCTGAATAACCGGAGAGGATTACAGGGGTAACGACAGCGAACACGATCAGCACGAGCACGAGGATCACGCGAATGGTGTTGCGTTGCATACAATATATTATAAATGTTGACTCAAAGTACCTTCATTTCTAATTAATATACGATCCTGTAACTTATCCAAGCGGAGATCTCGCGCCAGATTTTGACAACTGGAATATAATCGCAGATGTTATGGGCGCAACCCTGGACCGTTTTTTTTCCGTCCTCACGCAGCCTGAGGGCAGCCTGATCTATCATCTTATACTCGTGTTTTCCATCGCGGGCGCCCTACAGGCAGCATTCGTCCATTGGCGGTCGAGTGAATTCCCGCAGGCGCGGCGGACAATGTTTGGGCTTGGGATGCTGTTGATCGCCCAGATCGTGCTATTCATCATCAGCGGCATCGGGATACAGGGATTTATCAATCTCCCACTTTTCCTGCCTCCGTTGGATCGGGCAGTTACGCTCTTTTCCCTGGTCTGGATGATCTGGCTATGGGCATTTCCCGAACCCAGCCGGCCCGCAGATGCTGCGACATGGTTATTAAGTTTGCTTGTTGGTGCTGGGCTCGGACTTGGTCTCGTCGCATATTCCGCGGAATCTTCTCTTCCTCCATACAACCAGACCACATACGATGTTCTCTGGCAAGTGGCCAGCATTGCCATCTCAGTTTTTGGCTTGTTTACATTACTTATACGCCGTCCCAATGGATGGGGATATGGCATGGCAGTATTTCTGCTCAGTTTTGCCGGGCACCTCCTTCATATGCTTTTTGGGCAAGCGGACGGTGACTTCCCAGGGGCTGTGCGTCTCGCCCATATGGCTGCGTATCCCATTTTGATGACTCTGCCACAACGCTTCCCCGCACCCACTAATAGCTTGACGACGGTAAAGCAGCAGGATGTTCCGACCGGTGGGGAACGTCGCCGCTATAGTACGGACCCCAAGACCTTCCATGCGCTTCTCGCGCTCGCCGGAGAATCAAGTGCGGATAAGGTCAGCGAGGCAATCACACGCGCCATCGCCCAAACTATGCTTGCTGATTTGTGTTTCCTCATTTATCTCACGGACAATAAAAATCAGATGCAGATTGCCAGCGGATATGACTTGATCCGTGAAGAGAACCTGGAGGGTGGAAGCATGAGCAAGACTGTCATTCCCATGCTCACGAATGCCCTCCAGCGCGGACGTCCGCTACGGCTTCCATCGAGCAGCACTTCTGCAGACATCAAAGGATTAAGCGATTTGCTGGGACTTAACAACCCCGGACATTTGTTGAGCGTCCCGATTGTGACTCCTGAGAAAGACCCAATTGGCGGTGTACTTTTATTATCTCCATATTCGAACCGGCTATGGAGCGCGGAGGATCAGGCTTTCCTTGCGAACATCGCCATCTCACTGGTGCCGATCATTCAGCGCGGACAAAAAATGACTTCGCTTGAACAAAGAGGTGAGCAAACAAAACAAGCGCTGGATGTTGCACAATCTCGCATCGCGGACCTGGAGAGACGCAACAACGATCTACTGAAACAGATGGAAGCTGTAAGAGCAGACTCTGAACAGGGGCTCGCACAAGCAGAGAATCTGGCGGCGCTGACGAAAATGCAGGAAGAAGCGCAGCAAGCCATTGAACGCCTCAAACAAGAAAATGAGGAATTGCGCACCAGCAAGAAAGTCAAAGGCGGCGCGAACGCAGCTTCTGCAGCAAATTCCATTCAAATTGAAAACGAATTGCGAATCACTTTAGAGGAAGTTGCCCGGTTGCAAAACCAACTTGCTGAAGCA
>DAINRK010000286.1:0-6109 GCA_036741855.1 Anaerolineales bacterium | reverse complement strand
TGGTGATCTTCTGAGCAGACTGAATAGCGGGGCTATAATAGCAATTAATATCCAAATGGGAAATCCATCTGCAATTGACGGAGGATTTAGTTATGAAGACTCGATCCAAACCTAAAGATAAAGATATCGATCATGTAACGACGCCAGGGATTGAACATGATGACATCCTCCATCATCCCGGCGGAAGTGCGCAAACAACGGTCACGTGCATTGACTATAGTCCCACGAATATGACAGTACAGGAGATCGGGGATTTGGATGAATTTGTGGCGGTTCATCGCTCGGAATGGTCGGTGGTGGGACTTTCGAACATGAACGTCATTCATCCCCGGCATTCTGGTTGATTTATACACTTCTGACCAGCGTCATGCTGTTATTCTTCGGCCATCGTAACTGGTTGTGATCCACATCCGCTCGGATTTGAAATCCATTCCAAAGATGCTGTTGTCAAATTAAAGGAGCCAGCTATGTCTTCTAATCAATACCAAGTCCGCGTGCAACCGGCGCTCGACCCGCCGGGCCTGCGATTACGCGCGCAAGCGACAACCGCTTCCGATACATTAGGCTTTGAAGCACCTGGTGCTCTGCTCACCGTGCTCGAGACAGAAGCCTCCGCCAGACCGAAGATCGGCGTATATGGTCAATGGATTCGCGTGCGGGACGCGAGTTCGCGCGAAGGATATGTCGCTGGCTGGTATGTGGAAGCCGCGTCTTCGACAATTCCCGCGACAAGCACAACATCCACTACAACAACATCTGCGACTCCACCCCAGCCGCCAGTAACATCCGCGCCCGCGGTGCCCAGTCCGCAAGCATTAGTAGATGCCATCAACACCGAGCGGATGAAGAAAAATATTCCAACGCTTAAAGTTCATCCCAATTTGATGACCAGTGCGCAAAAACATGTGAACTACATGGCTTCCGGGGGTGGGATCACACACTATAGCGCCGATGGATCGCGCCCCTTCCAACGACATCTCGCCGAAGGATATCCGCTGGCGGGTGACCTTTCGCGCGGCGGCTTTGCCTCTGAAAATATCGTCGCTGGTTCAAGCATGACCATTGAACAAGCCATCGCCTCGTGGTACGGCGACGACCCACATACACAAACCATGCTCAGTGACAAGTACAACGATTGCGGCGCGGGTGTGGCTGTCTCCGGTAATACGATCTATTATTGCTTTGATGTCGCGCGCTCGACCACTGCTACCGCTTCAGGCACAACACAGAGTGGTTCGACTTCTGTCCCACCTCCGGCCCCTTCTGGTGAGTACATTGTATACGTCCCCAGGAGTTTGACCAGCGGATTGAGAATCCGCAAAACAGGGAGCACGGGTGGTGCGCTTGTCCGGGTCGCGGCCGCAGGCGAGTGGCTGGCAGTACAGGAACCTCAAGTAACGGCAAAGAAGAAAGTGGGCGTGGAAAACCAATGGTTAAAAGTTAAAGATAGCAAGGGAAATACGGGTTATGTTGCGGCATGGCTGGTGAGTGAATCTTCCTGACATTATGGAACATGAAATCTCCAACCGGGAATGGACGAGAGATTGTATGAAGGATCATGAATCCATCTACCGACAAGTGATCGACGCCATCCGACAGCCTGGCGGCAACGCTGTATTGGAATAAAGTTCTCTACTTTTACTCCTCGTCCGGCATATCCACTAGATCTTTTACCCCGAAGATCTTTTCGTAAAAAACCAATAATGTACGAGCTTTCAGCCTAAATTCCACATTTTGACTCTCCTCCCCAGCTGACGTTATCCCACTTTCCAACTCTTCAAGGTGCGCAACCAAACGCTCGCGAAAACTATTGTTTGGCGAATCGGGCAATAGTATCTCCAATTCACGAATCATTCCTTTTGCGTGTTGGATAACTGCCATGGCAGTGGATAGTGAAGTGGTCTCATCCAGTACTTGCTTGAGCAGCTTGCATTTATACGTATGACAAAAATGGGGATAGTGAGGAGAGGTATAGACTGTACACTCCCCTTGCCAAAGCGGGCAAGGCTGGGCAAATCCACGTTGGCTCGGAACCGACCGAAATACATTCAGCCCTAGCGCCTCAGCGGAGTCCAGTTCAGCAGACTTGAGTTTTGACCAGCTAAATAGATGGCCCGTACAGCACAACCCGCAAGACTTGCACAAAATGTTTGCTTGAGATTCGTTTGTTTGATCAATGCCAGTCATTTCGAAAATCATATCATGAAAGAGCAATGGCGTTGTCGATCCTTTGTTCGCAAAGGAATTACGGGCATTTCGCTAGGTGACGGAATATAATTCAGTTAATATCTAAACCTGACACAAGGAGAAGAAAATGGAGATTTCAGAGTGGATCGAAGCCAACCGTTCGATGTTCATCGAGTTAAGTAATGAAGTTTGGGGATATGCCGAATTGGGATATAAGGAGTTTGAATCTTCTCAAACGTTGGTGGATGCGTTGGAGGAGGCCGGCTTCAAGCTTGAGAAAGGCGTTGCGGATATTCCCACGGCCTTTGTCGCCAGCTACGGAAGTGGGGACGGCCCTGTTATCGGCATCCTTGGGGAATTTGATGCCCTGCCCGGCCTAAGTCAGGATTGCGTTCCCTATCGAAAACCGCTGAAAGATGGTGCGCCAGGTCATGGCTGTGGGCACAATTTGCTGGGCGTGGCTGGGCTGGCAGCTGTCATGTCCATCAAACAAGCTATCGACGAGAGCGAGGTGCAGGGCACGATTAAATATTATGGCTGTCCTGCAGAGGAAGGTGGTGCTGGCAAAGCCTTCATGGCAAACGCAGGTGTGTTCAGCGATACAGATATCTGCCTGACGTGGCATCCCGATACCTTCAATGGAACCCTGTATGCCAACTTCCTCGCCAATTATCGCGTCACCTTCAAATTCCGCGGCAAGACAGCGCATGCCGCGGCAGATCCCTTCAACGGACGCAGCGCGCTGGATGCGGTCGAATTGATGAACGTTGGGGTCAATTATCTGCGCGAACACATGATTCCCGATGCCAGGGTTCATTACGTGACTATCAACGGCGGCGGGGTCGCGCCGAATGTTGTCCCCGATTTCGCTGAGTCTTTATACAGCGTTCGCGCGCCGCGCACCGATCAACTGGATGCATTGTTCGAACGGGTCAAGAATATTGCTAAAGGTGCAGCGCTCATGACGGACACCGAGGTCGAGATCGAAGTGATTTCGGGAATGTCCAACATGCTTCCAAATGAAACGGTTAACGAAGTCCTCCAGTCCAAATTGGAAGAAGTGGGTGCGCCAAAATTCACGGAAGAGGAACATGCTTTTGCGCGCGAACTTTCCAAGTCGATTCCCGCTGGCAGTCTTGAGACGGGTGCTTACGTGTATGGGTTGGATTCAAAAGCTGTAGCGGCCCTAAAGGAGAAGGTCCTGTTCGAGGACATCCTGCCACCATTCAAGTCTGAAATCGTTCTACCGGGTTCTACGGATGTCGGTGACGTTTCCTGGGTTGTGCCTACGGGACAGATTGTTACAACGTGCTGGACCCTTGGCTCGCCCGGCCATTCATGGCAGATCGTTGCTCAAGGCAAAATGGGTATTGGTCAGCGCGGCATGTTGTACGCGGGGAAAGTCATGGCATCAGCTGCGCTGGAATTCATGCAAGACCAAAAACTCCGCGAACAGGCCGTAGATGAGTTCAAGCAAAAGCGCGCTGCAGCCAACTACGTATCGCCAATCCCTCCGGGAACGAAGCCGCCATTGAATATATAAGTTATTTACAAGCGAGTAGTTTTGATGGTAGTGGTTGCTGAAGTTCCCACTGGGTTAATTGGACTGATAGGCAATTGCAAATAAAATGTACTACCAGGGAAATTCGTCTCATTATGTCCCGAGCTCTCCACCCAGACTTTGCCACCATGCGCCCGTGCTACTCCGCGCACGATCGCCAGTCCTAGGCCAGACCCGCCACCCTTGAACGTCGTTTTGCCTGAAGAGTGAATGGTGACACTGCCAACTTGATAGAACTTTTCGAATACAAGCTCATGGTGTTCGGCATCAATCCCGATGCCTGTGTCGCTTACTTTAATTTGCACACCGGGTATCTCATCCTCAATTTTGCATGGGCCGGTGCTAATCGTCACTTTGCCGCCATCGGGTGTGTACTTGATGGCGTTGATTACCAACTGATATAGCGCCTTGAGGATCAACGTTGGGTCGCCATACATCTGTGGTGTCTCCGAAGCGAAGTCAATGATGATTTCGAGCTTGCGTCCCTCAGTGGCTTGTGCCAGATCCTGCACTAGCTCGTTCATCAACTGCAGCAGTGGCACGGACTCGGCGACCACTCTCAGAGTCTCGGTATCAATGCGCGTCACATCCAGCATCAAATTAACCACCTCATGGATCCGGTCTGTACCTTTGATGATGCCTTCGATCATAGCGCCCAGCGACGCATTGGCTTTAATATCGGGAGATGAACGCAATATCTTGATATAGCCATTCAGGACGGTCAGCGGTGTACGGAGTTCATGGGCAACGACCTGGATAAAATCCATCTTGTTGCGGTCCAGTTGTCGCAGGATATTATTGGTCCGTTGCAAATCGGCAATAGCCATATGGTCGTTGGCTCGCAGCCGGTCCAGGGTGATGCGCATCATATCAAGCGCCATGCGTGGACTGCGGCTAAGGATTGTCTCGAAATCCTGCTTGCCCATCTCCAGCACGGTGCATTCGGTGAGCGTCCGCACGGTTGCGGCCCGTGGCGCGTTTTGGATCAGCGCCATCTCACCTACGAGGTCACCTCGGCCTCCCACGCGTAGAACGCGTTCACCTGCCTCATCCAACATTTTCTTGGCAATAACGACACTGCCTTCCGCGATAATATAGAACATATCTTCATATGCGCCTTCATGGCATAAAATGTGCTCTGGCGGATACGTGCAAAGTTGAGTTAGCTCCGCCATCTCCTGCAATTCGTTGTCTTCCAACCCTTTGAATGCAAGCCGGAGAAGGGAAATTTTGTCGTAACTAGGTGTCTTAATCACTAGCTCATAGTATAACTAGGGTGCTGAAGTACAATCAGAAAAGCAACCAAATTACAATAATCGAAAACTTTGAGGAATCAATAACCTAATGGAATCCTGGTATTCAACCGGCCTTGGCGACGGGATAACAGCCGCCATGCCCTCCGCTGAAATCGAGAATTTATTTCTGCCATTGTTCGAGGTAGCAGGCAGACCGGCCAACATGGCCGTCTTCACACGCCTTGAATCAGAAGGCCGCCTCCATTGCGAAGTGATCGCTTATTTCTCCCCCGCTGCACAGGATTTGGCCAGGGCATTCGATGCACAACCCTGCGAAAAGCCCGCGCTAGCCGGTCTGGGGCTGCTCGCAGGCGATCAACTTTGCTGGTCTGTGCTTTTTCCGGAAAGTGCTGGAAAAGAGATTTAGAGGGATATCTACCTCTCCTCGCACTGATTTATATGATGAAAATTTTCCTGGTGAGACATGCCAGCCCTGATTGGAATCTCAGGCATATTCCCTATGATATACAGCCGGGCCCGCCGCTTTCTCTAAAGGGAGAACAGGAGGCTGAAGCACTGGCAGCATTTCTAAAAGCTCATGGTGCTGTAAAGCTGTATTTTAGTCCATTCGAACGCAGCGTCAGAACTGCACAGATCATATCCATCAATAATCGAATCCCCGGCATAGAGGAAAAAAGATTAACAGAGTGGCGGTCAGTCGACGAAAGGGGAGAAAAGGTAGGCGAACGAATGTCTCTTCTCTTTGAGGAAATATCAAGAGAAAGCGCGGACATCGGTCCGATTGCACTCGTGTCACACGGCGGTCCCATTGCCTTCTTATTATTGGCGCTGGGTATGAAAATGGACAAATTAGCGGAATATAAGAAAAGATTCGATGGTTCCAATCCTTTACCTCCGGCAGGCGTATGGTCGGCAGAATGGAAAGAAGATTACAAAACGTGGGATCTAAATCTGATATTTATTCCTTCAACAAATGGAGAAGTCCTCTAAAAAATATATGAATTATTTATGGCAAAGTTGTAGTAACATACACATCATTCGTTCAGATCTGGAAGCTCGTGCAGGTCCTTAAGCAATTAGTCTTCAAATTTGGAGGATGAGCGAT
>DAINRK010000285.1:0-6111 GCA_036741855.1 Anaerolineales bacterium | reverse complement strand
TCGGATTGTTGTTATTGTCAACATTTCGGCTGACAATATAAATATTCTTGTGATCCGGGGGATCACTAGGATTGCTGCTAGGGGCGTAAGTTACATCTGAACGCTTATTGCCACCGCTTCCCATCAGGGACAGATCATACGCTCGGAGAAGCGTTCCTGAAGGCGTTGTCTCGCCCAGGTATTTGTCAGTGCCTGCGGAACTGATAATGAAGACAGTGTCAGAGTCAGCGTTGTACCCCAGTCCTTCCATGTCAGTGAAGCCAAGAGCGGCAGTATCAAAATGGGTCATGGCGCCATCGTCGCCACCACCCAACACTCCGTTAAGTCCAAGAGGAATTCTGTAGACCTCTCCATTGACCCCGTCAGCTATGAACAGAGTATTGTTGCCATAAGCCACATCCTCTGCATCGGTTGCGCCATATAAGGTGGCGACATTGTGGAGTGCAACTGAAGTCAATGTACAGGAATTCCCAGATGAGCCCAGGATCCCCTCAAAGACCTTGTCATTACTGCCCTCATCAGCCGAGATAAAAAAGTGATTATTACTCGGGTTGATCGCCATGCCGGTCGGCTCGGTAGTGAATCCTGTAGGCGGTGTGGTATCGCAAGTAATACCCAAAGCGCCGGAAGTGGTTGATTCAAACACATTAATGCCATGATAAATTGACATCTCCTCAACCTCACTATCATCGATCAGGAGGGTTTGTCGTGCGGGCCAGTAGTCCACACCAGAGGGATCTGGTGAGGGGGGATTCCAAGTGGAAGTTGCAATGAGATTTACCAAGGTGGCGGGCAGCAGAGTGGTCCCGGGTGGGAGCGCCATTGGTGCTATAAGTGATAACTCAACGATCTGACTTTCAGATGTTGTAGTTTGTTTCCTTGTACTGGTGAAGGAAAATAATCCCTTCTTCGCTTGCCCAGCCTGCCCAATGTCGAGGACGAAGAGGTCATAGATATTTGGATCGTCGGTATTATCCACACTCGGTGCAAACGTCATAGCAGATGGATTATTGACTCCCAAAGATGCGAGGTCAAAGGTCGATACAAGATGCCCATCCTGAGTCAATTCATATAACTTCTTTTGAGCAGGCTCAGAGGCATATAAATGCCCATTGCCTGGGTTGTATGCCAATCCTTTCAACAATCCCAGCCCAAGGTTCTTCAGAGAGACCTTTTGGACTTTATTGGATTTGATGGCCTCGGTGGCATCGAATCCAAGTGAATTATGCGGGGCAATAGACACGATCTCAGAATCAGTCGCATCAAGAACGAATAAACGACCACTGTCCTGATCAAAGGTGATCCCCTGCGGATCTTTTATACCGAAAGCGTGTATAGGAAATCGATCTGGGGATGAGGATGTGCTAGGCAAGCCTTTATTATCTGCCTTGATTTTTACCAGTTCAGACTTGCCATGATCCAATACAAACAGGCTTTCCGATTTTTTATCGAATGCCGCATTTAGTGGGTCAGATTGCGCATCAGCAACAGTTATTGTGCCCGCGTTATCTTCTCCCATTGTTATAAGAGCAATATTTGCACTCTCGTTCAGGATAAAAAAGGTATTTGCGGTAGAGGAAAATGCCAATCCCTTCGGACTTTGAACCCCAAATTCATTTGTGTGAAGCGAGCGAACGACCCGAATCGGCGCTGAACCACCTTGAGCAGATGCCTGTAACTGAACAGGTCCAATGGCTGTGAGCAAAATTCCTGTGAGAGTCAAAAGGCGCAATAATATTCCCTCAAGCTTCGTAAACTGCAAATTCATGATTTCTCCTTCTCTGAGAACATTCGAACGCTGATCATATTTTCAATCTCGTTTTACTTTCCATATCCATTACCTGTGAGATTGGCCACTGGTTTTGTCAATTTTGGATTAAATGACAGTACCAGCAGTTGTGCAGGTCTGCTATGTCACAAGACGCCATCAGATATGGAAAGTTACAATTTTGCAAGGTCAGGAGTGGAGTCCATAAATCGCCCTGGGCCTAGCTTTACAATAATGTCCCGCGAAGAATTAACGCAGCGACGCTGAAATAGATAATCAGTCCTGAAACATCCACTAATGTCGCAACAAAAGGTGCGGAAGATGTAGCAGGGTCAAGCCCAACTCGGCGCAAGAGGAATGGCAACATCGAACCAGCGAGACTACCCCACAATACAATCCCGACCAATGCAAAACCGACCGTGAGAGCAAGCAGAGGCCAGTGTTCACCATAAGAATGAAAGAGAAGTGCCCAGACAGAAATGCGGATGAAACCAATCGTCCCAAGAATTCCGCCTAAAGATAAGCCAGATAAGATTTCCCGACGCATTACATGCCACCAATCCCGTAATCGGACTTCACCCAGCGCCATCGCGCGGATGATGAGCGTGGATGCCTGTGAGCCTGAGTTACCTCCGCTTGAAATGACCAGCGGCACAAAGATGGAAAGCACTACTGCTTTGGCAATTTCGTTTTCATACCTGCCCATGGCTGTTGCTGTGAGCATTTCGCTCAGGAATAGAATGATGAGCCAGGTGGCGCGCTTGCGCACCATTTTTGGAATGGCAATTTCCATGTAAGGCTCATCCAGTGCTTCGGAGCCACCGATCTTCTGAATATCTTCTGTGGCCTCTTCTTCCGCAACATCAAGGATGTCATCCGCAGTGACAATCCCGATCAATACGCCTTCACTATCGGTGACAGGTAGAGCATTTAGGTCGGCATCTTTGAAAACTTCCACGGCTACTTCGCGATCATCAGTGGCTTTCAATGAAACGAAGCGCGAATCCATCAATTCTGAAATGCGAACTTTCGGTTTGGCAAGCAGGATTTGCCGAATGCGCAAATCGTCTATCAATTTGCCATTCTTATCAATCACATAGACCAGACTCATCGTTTCGCTATCCATGCCGTAGCGGCGGATATGATCGAGCGTGTACGCGACCGTCCATTGCGGGCGGACGTGCACAAAGTGGGGAGACATTAAACGACCAACGGTGTTTTCTTCATAGCCGAGTAATTGAGAAGCCCGAGATCGTTCTTCTGGTGAAAGCAAATTAAGCAATTGCAGGGTGGCATTGGCAGGAAGTTCCTCGAGCAAAGATGTGCGGTCGTCGTCTGACATCTCATTTAAGATGTTGGCAACCTCTTCGCGCGCCATGGCTTTCAGCAATTCCTCCTGCCGTTCAATCGGAAGATACGAAAAGACTTTTGCGGCTTGCTGGCGTGGAAGCAGGCGGAATAAAATCGCCTCTTTCTCAGCAGACAGTGGTTCCATTAAAGCTGCGATGTCGGTTGCTTTCCAATTCCTCGTCTGCTCGCGCAAGGACGCGAAATCGCGTGCCTCGATCAATGCTTCAAGATCCAGGTTTATCATTTCTGCGTTCATTGATACACCTCCATAGTGAAAATAAAAACCACCTTGGATGTTCTCCGAGTTTTATTTTCTTCGACGGATAATAGATTCTTCCTTAACGATTCAACTTCTGGACCCGAGGCTGGTTCAAAAATGAATCGCGGAGTCCCACCACATGCAGGGATGCGGCGACCTGCTCGACAACTCCGCGTGCCTGCACCCAATTCGCTTCCGCCTCCTGATGATTTTCAAGCATTGTATTGACATTTGCCAAATCTGCTAAAAGGGGCCAAAGGTGGAGGTTGCAGCCCAACTCCTCGGCCAGCGAACAGGCCTGCGTCAGAACCTGATGTGATTCTTTGAGTCGTCCCAAACCGGACAAAGCTTTCCCTTTCCAACGGAGGACATCCGGCACATCCACGCGGGTTAAAGGACGTACTTCATTCAATAAATCCTCAGCCAGTTCAAGAGCTAGTTGATGGTCGCCCTTTGCAAAAGCCAGTTCAATATTCGCCAGACAAAGAAAAATGGTATAGCGTGCATACGGAATCGAAATCGGCTCGATAATTGTATTCCCTGCCACGCGCTCGGCAGACTGAACATCACCTTGAAGCAAATACATCCGCACTTTTGCAGCTTGCGGAAATGCCTTCCATGCAGGTTGTTTTGTTGCTGCAACTTCCAGGGCTTGTTCGATCACACCCAATCCTTTTTCCAACGCGCCGCAGTAGGAATAGATCCAGGAAAGTTCCGAGCGTAAGCCAATTCCACTGGCGATCAAACCCGCCTTGTCGGCAAGCTGAACACTCTGTTCGGCGAGTTGAATTCCGCGACCAAGCTCTCCCCGCTCAAGGAGCACAAATGCCATCAACATACGATCATAAGACTGTCCCCACAGGTTTTCGATTTTTTCAGTGATCTGCAACGCCTGTTGGCTGCACTCGAACGATAGATCGAATTCACCGGCGTTGTAATATGCCTCCGCTTCGGACCCAAAACTGTCTCCAAGCATCACCTGGTTATCGAGAGCGCGCCACAAAGCGCGCGCCTCTTCGATCGCGGCATGGGCTTGCACAAATTCTCCCCTGCAAGTATATAGACGACATAAATCATTTAGCACGTAGGCAAGTTGCTCGCGGTTACCAGACTCACGTGCCAGGTTCAGTGCAACTTGGCCATGCTCCAATGCTTGATTAGGACGCTTGGAATACAAATAATTTAGCATGAGATTCCAGCTGAGGCGCGCCTGCGCTGCGCGGTCGCCGATCTCGCGTGAAATCTCAAGAGCCTGAATCAGTAACTGCTCACTCAGCGACGAATCATGCAGGGGCGTAAAGGTCGAATAGAGTGGTGCTTTTGCCATTAACGCAGCCATCTCGATGGAGCGGTCTCCGCGCGCGCGGCCAAATTCCTGCAGCTCGTTATAAGTCTTCAGAGCCTGTTCATAGCGACCCGCAAGCTGCAAAACCCTGCCTAGTTCAGAAAAAAGATATTTGATCTGCTTAAGTTCGTTGTTATTTCGCCTGGCAACTTCAAGCGCGCGGCCGAAGTGAGTCGCCGCTTCTGCATTGGCATACAGGCGCGCAGCTTTTTCACCGGCCAGCAAATCATATTTCAATGAACGCGCGTCCTGCGCGGTGTAAAAATGATAAGCAATCAACGGCGCAAACTCTTCGGTGCGATCCGCGTGAAGCTCCTCTAAAGTTTCTCCAATTTGACGATGCAGCTCTACACGATTTTTGATGAGTATCGAATCG
Organism: Anaerolineales bacterium; assembly: GCA_036741855.1. Taxonomy (GTDB): domain Bacteria; phylum Chloroflexota; class Anaerolineae; order Anaerolineales; family Villigracilaceae; genus Defluviilinea. The sequence goes on along the minus strand of DAINRK010000285.1, from coordinate 1,013 downwards.
TATGCAGCTTCTTGAATCAAAACATGACGAAAAGCATATTCTTGAAAAATGGTTTCGATAAGACTGACTTCCTTCAAATATTGGATATGTGCATCAAGCCCGCCATTCAAATGAGTTAGGCGTCTTAGGATATGTAAATCAAACAATCGACCGATCACCGCTGCGTTCTGCAAAACATGTTTGGAGGTCTCAGGCAGACGATCAATCCGTGCACTGAGTACACCGCGCAAGGTATTCGGCATAGAAACTTTTGCAACCTCGCTCACTGCCTCCCAATGACTGTTCTGGCGGACGATTTGTTTTGTCTCGATCAATGAGCGGATCAACTCCTCGATAAAAAACGGATTCCCATCTGCTTTCTCGACAATCAAGTCTCGAATGCTTTTCGGCAAACCCTTTATCCCAAGCAGGTTGGTCAACATTGCGTCAGTCTGTTCCGCTCGCAGTGGCTCAAGTTCGATGGCTTCGTATTTTTTCCCAAGCAGTTGTCGAATTTTCCCAATCGAATCCCAACTGGGAACGGCCTTATCGGGGCGCGACATGCATATAAACAACATAGGTTGTGAATCAATCAGGTTTGCAACGCTGAGCAACAAATTCAATGAAGCCTCGTCTGCCCAATGCAAATCGTCAAACACAATGGCAAGCGGATTTTCCTGCCCAAGACCACACAAGTATCCGCGCACGGCCTCAACGATTCTTTGGATGAGTGCTTCACCTTGATAGCCAGTTACAACCTGCAAACTTTCTTCACTTTCCACTGCAAGCATCGCTTCCAGAAATGGGATATCCCCACCAGGCAGAGTACAACAATCACACGCATATCGTAATTTATCGCGCACTTCAGCAGGAGAATCCTCATCACGCGCGCCGATTGCTTGCCGAATAACCTGCCGCCATGGGAAATAACTGATCGAACGCGCGTAGGATAGGGCATCACCTCTCAGCCATAAATAGTTTGAACTTTCATGGGACTTCTTTAATTCGGCAATCAACGTGGACTTTCCAAGCCC
>DAINRK010000284.1:0-6145 GCA_036741855.1 Anaerolineales bacterium | reverse complement strand
CACCGACATCGTGAACGTTCACCCGCGCTTTGTGTACGGACTGATTGCCCCGTTGTTGCTCAGGCCGGAAATCCATTTTGTCAAAGGTTTTTACCGGCGCCCTCTAAAAGTTGGGAACAAAATGCAGGCGGGTGGAGGTGGCAGGGTCACAGAGTTAACAGCGCGTCCACTGCTTAATCTGTTTTACCCGGAGCTTTCCGGCATCATCCAGCCACTCTCGGGTGAATATGGCGGAAGGCGGAAGGCGCTGGAACAACTCCCATTTTTTTCGGGATATGGCGTTGAGATCGGATTGTTGATAGATTTATTCGAAACATTCGGTCTTAGCGCGATTGCTCAGGTGGATCTGCAGGAACGAGTTCATCATAACCAGACCCTGGAAGCCTTGAGCAAAATGTCGTTCGCAATTATTCAGGCTGTAATCAGAAAACTTGAAAAACGATATAACCAAAGTTTTTTGGATAATGTGAATAAAACCATGAAACTCATTCGATATGAGCGTGAACGATTCTTTTTGGATGTCGATGAGATTGCAGAAGGCGAACGCCAGCCCATGTTGGATGTGATGGAATACAGAACAAAGTTTGGAAAGACCTAGACAAAATTCCTCTGACTCATCGAAGCAGGGTGCCAAAATCATTTTTAGAACGCTAATTCATAAGGGACGCGAATAAATTTTGAAAATTCGCGGAATTTGCTTCTTCGAAAATTTGCGTTCGGAAACTCCCGATATTCGGAAATCGTAATGCTAGTGACTTGTGTATTTAACAGTATCCTGTATACTATTCCATAGATAGTTTTAGCCTCTCCATGTGAGGTTGTTATGGATACTCATTCGATCAAATTGCTAATGCTTGCAGTGGTTCAGGAGCAGGATCGGGATACCGCGACCCGCGCATTGGAACACTTAAATCTGCCTGTTGTGTATTTGTTCAGTTCAGGTGGCTTTCTGGGCAGGCGTAACGCGACCCTGCTCATAGGTATGCGTGAGGGACACGAAACGGAGGCGATCCAGACTCTGGAAGAATCCTGCCGTCAACGTGTGGAATATCTCACCCTTCCGTTGGAAGGTTCGCCTCTTCCCATGCCGACGCCTGTTCCCGTTACTGTGGGCGGCGCTACCGTTTTCACGTTACCCGTTGAACTCTACGAGGAGATCTAACAAGGAGCGTGCATCATGAAAATGATCATATTGATTGTCAAGGACACTGATGCAGATCTCATCACCCAGGCGCTTACCTCTGCTGAGTATCGCGTCACACGCGTTGCATCCACTGGAGGATTCCTGCGAAAAGGTGTTGTGACACTTCTGCTGGGTACGCGGGATGAGCGTGTTGAGTCTGCATTGGAATTGATCCGCGCGAAATTAACTCCTTTGCCTTCCGGCGAAAAACGCGTCACACTTTTCGTGGTCCCGGTTGAACGATTCGAACAGGTTTAGGCGGAATAAATTTAACTCTAATAAAGTCTGGATATTCATGAATAGACGTTTTCCGCCTTTTAATATTTTGCTTATTCTCACAACTGTCGTTGCGGCTTGCAATGCACCCGTAGGCACCAGTGGAACTCAGCCTGCATCAGAAGATCAGGTGGGGACTGTGGTCGCAATGACCTTACAGGCCATCACACCAGACGTTAGCGAAACCCCTGAAGCCCATGTTGATGGAATCCTTCCTTATACTTTTCATTTTCTTGGCACTGATGCCGCGGGTATTACCCAGGTCTTTCGCATTGAGCGCGATGGCAAAACCCAAAATCAGGTCACGTCCGAGCTGGTTAACGTTGGCAATTACGGCGTTTCACCTGTCGATGGAAGCGTTGCTTATGTTGTAAATAATCAGTTACTTTTGATCAATGTAGACGGTTCAGGTCGCCGCCTGTTAGTGGACGGGGGAATTTTGGATGAGAACAATCCATTTCTGAACAATATCACCAATCCCGTATTTTCGCCAAATGGCCAAACCCTTGCATATGGGTATAAAGGTTTGAATCTATACTCACTTTCGACTGGCACTTCCAACCTTGTCATCGAAAATCAGATCGATGATTCCGGCAATGGTTTCCTGTTCCCTAGGGAATTATATTGGCCTGAGAGTTATTCACCGGATGGTAGCAAACTACTTATCACGCTTGGATATTACGAAGGCGCATCTGCAGCGATCTATGACCCTGCAAGCAGGGGCTTGGTGAGGCTGACTGGTGCGGAAGGCGCATTGATCTGTTGCGATGCAGTGGAGTGGTCCGCCGATGGTTCCAGCATTTATTCTGCCAGCCGCACCGTAGGTATGTTCAATTCTGGTTTATGGAAAGTGGATCCAACCAGCGGGGCGGTAACGACGCTCTTCACCAGCAATTATGATACGAGTTCATTTAATTTTGCCTATGAACCTTATCTTGCACCTGATGGTCAGTTGTATTTCTTCTTTACTGAAGCAGCAACCGAATTTAATAGCCGCACCCCGCTACAACTCGTCCGTTCCGCGCCGGACGGTGTGACCGGACGAACCGTGCTTCGACCAGACACGTTCGAGCTCATGAATGAAGCCCTCTGGGCACTGGATGCGAGTTTTATCATTGTCGCATTTGCACCAAACCCAGATACGTATCAGGGTGGACGCGCAGAGGTTGTTTATTTGGATGGCAGGCCAAACATGGTGTTGACTGCGTTTGCTCAGCAAATGAAATGGGGACCGTAATTTAGTAGTGGATGGCAGCTGCCATCCACTACTACTACAAATTTCATCCCAACATAAAAGTATTCGGAACAAAATTCGTCGCAAGGGCGTTTTAGATGCTCAGTCGATCACGAAAATTGAGTGCAAATTACGCTTTCGTGAATTCTGGTCGACATGAGGTATCCAATGAACAAACATTTTCACCGTCTCGCGCTATTGTTTCTTTTGGCAATTGTCATGGCGGCTTGTGCCTCCCTAGTAGAAACTGACGAAACAAGGCCTTCCTCCTCTGAGGAGGCGGTAAGCGTCGTCACTCAGACTTCGCAAGTTCCCACAGCCGAAGCTGTAGATGCACCAACGAGTGTGCCTGAAACCTCGTCAAGCTTGCTTCCGCATAGTTTTTATTACCTCAGTAATGATAACCTGGGATTCACGCAGGTCTTTCGCATGGAGCGCGATGGCAAAACGGTAAAGCAAATTACGTTCGAACCCGTGGCTGTCGGATTTTATGATGTTTCCCTGGTAGATGGTAGTGTGGTTTATGTGGCGAACAACCAGCTACTGCTGATTAATGCGGATGGTTCTGACCGCCGCGTGCTGGTAGATAGTGGACCTGTGGATCCAAACAACCGAAAGACCAGCCTTCACCATCCGGTTTTTTCTCCAGATGGACAAACGATTGCCTATGCTCATAATGGTTTGAACCTCTACAACGTTGCCACGGGTGTTTCCAGGCTCGTGCCCCAGGACGCATTTTCTCGACCAGTAAAATTTTCACCCGACGGTGTAAAGCTTCTCATGACGATCAGCGTGCCTAATACTGATGCGACACACGACGAAATTTATTATCCCGCAACAAATTCGGTCGTGCGTTTCAACAGTGAAGATGGGGCCTTCTTCTGTTGTGGTAAGGAGGAATGGACTCCGGACAGTCTGAGTTTCTACGCTGCCAACCCTACTGTGGGCATGTTGAGCCCCGGGCTGTGGAGGGTGGATGCCGCGAGTGGCACGGTAACAACGCTCCTGCCAATGGATGCTGGCGGAGGAAGCTTCAACCTTGCTGATGAACCTTATTTTGCGCCTGATGGTCAGCTATATTATTTCTTCATGGAATCAAAGACTGTGATAGACGGGACGGGCCCTCGAGCACCATTACAACTCGTCCGTTCTGCGCCCGACGGCGTGACGGGGCGTACTGTTCTTCGACCAGATACTTTTGAGCTCATGAGTGAAGCCCTGTGGGCACCTGACGCAAGTTTTGTAGTTGTGGCGTCAGTACCCACCCCTGATAATTATCAGGATGGGCGGGCAGAGGTTTTTTATCTCGATGGCAGGCCTAATGTGATGCTGACTGCGTTTGCGCAACAGCTGAAATGGGGACCGTAATCCAGTTGATGTAATTTGGAACAAAGTTAGCTACAAGGGGGTTTCATATATTACATCATGGAACGATAAAAAGATGGGATCTCAACACTTTCATGTCCATAAGGTTTTCCATTCCGAAGATTGGTTGAATTTCGTTGAGAAGGAAGTCAAAATGGCTCACATATTCTTCAGTAAATCTACAAACCTGTTCCGTTTTATAGGTATGGTCCTTGTTCTGTCTGCCTGTACTGCCGCGCCCGCAACGCCAAACCAGATTGCCACACCACAAAATACCTTGCCGGCAATTGAAACCCCGGTTGTCACCTCCTCACCAGATGAAGCCGACTGCTCATCTCTGCGTTCAATAGAGGGTTCTGTTGAGACGCTGATAACATTCGTAAATTCGAGTGCTCGTGCCATCAATATATATTGGATAAACTATCAGGGAGCAGAGGAATTCTGGTTTTCACTATACCCCGGTCAATCACAGATACAGGGGACCTTCGTGACTCACGCCTGGTGCATCAGAGATAAAAACAGTAACACCGCATCAATGACAGTTGTAGCAACACAGGCTGAGCAGCTTGTTACGATCGCTTTGTCAGATTCCACTGTGACCATAGTGCCTACGCCTTCTCCGAAACGGTTGAATGCAATTCTCCCCACGCTCGACCCCATGCTCGGAATTATTCAATGGGCGGAGACAAACCATATGCCAAATCCCTCCGCTGCTCCATTCGATTCCCTCAGAAGCCAGCAACTAATCTTTCACAACGGTTATGTGTACATATTCGGCGGACGGAATGCAAGTGATGAAAGGCTTACGAACGTTTACTTCAGCGCGATCAGACTTGATGGGACATTGGTAGGCTGGGTGGAGACCACCTCATTGCCCGGACGTTTCTATGATCATGTGGTTGTAAAAGCTGGCAACTACGTTTACTTACTTACCGGCGCGGCTGGCGTTGACGATGTGTATTACGCTCCGTTTAATCCTGATGGTTCCATTGGAGCCTGGAAAGAGACAGCTTCCCTATCCCCCTCACGGCAGACGTTTGCCGCAGTCAGTTATGGGAAGTTTATCTACGCGGCCGGGGGAAATTCAGGAGGCATTCAGAACTTTGTTCAATATGCCTTGGTGAGGCCTGATGGGAGTCTAACTGAATGGAATTACACAGCCTCTCCACCCCTGGCGAGGCAGGAACATACGCTGATTGCCTACGACGGCTACCTTTACCTTATTGGTGGGAAAAAGGCAGATGATCAATGGGTGAACACCGTGTACTTCAGCGCTATTCAGTCCGATGGAATGTTGGCGGAATGGAAAACGTCCACACCTTTGCCCAAAACAATATTTGGCCACGGCGCTTTTGAATCGAACGGCTATGTCTATTTTCTAGGGAATACTACTTCTTATTACACTCGTATTCTTGAAGACCATACTTTAGCTGAGTGGCAGCCTGCCACATCATTACCATCCAGACGTCACGGACTGCGGATTAGCGCGAATAACGGCTTTGTTTATGCCATTGGTGGATATGATTCCACTACTTATCAAAATACAGCTTACTATGGCGGGCTGGGATTACAGTTGTCTGCCGAAAGCCCAATTGTTGATCACACTGACTGCACCTCCGGATGGACGCGTCTCAAGGCAGGTGGAGAGGCGAAGGTATCTGAAGACACTTCCCTGACGAATCGGGTCCGCGTGGGTCCGGGCACAAATGAACCAATCGTTGCCCTCCTATATCCAGGGTCAATCGTGAAGTTGATCGAAGGTCCCGTCTGTGCTGATGGTGTGGTGTTTTGGAAAGTGGGGAGTTATCCCACAGGAATTGGTTGGACTGCAGAAGGCGATGGGCGAAAATACTTTTTAGAGCCAATCCGCTAGGCTTAATATTTATCCGAACACAAAATTATCGATCAGCCTTGTCTTTTCGATGAACACTGCCATATGCCAGAACGTACAGAAGAGTGAAACATGAAAAAAGGCTTTTTCTCTTTGATGATGATTTCAGTGCTGGAGCTATCGGCTTGTGCACCGAGCCCTGAAGCGGTCATTTCACCGACAAAGACCGCTGTATTTACTGTGCCCAGTATCACAT
>DAINRK010000283.1:2488-6187 GCA_036741855.1 Anaerolineales bacterium | reverse complement strand
ATTCACCATTACCGACATATAACGCCATGGCCTTATGGCCTGTGTTGCCCGTGACTGTGAGCGCGTGACATCCATACGCACCCGTATCCGACAACGCATACATCGAATTGGCAGTGATCGTTCCATCACGCTTGACACCTGTTTTCATCTTAATCTTCATCGGATGCCGTGAACGCGCGCCTGTGAATTCTTCTTCGCGCGTGTATTCGTAGATCACAGGTCGTTTTGTTGCAATCGTCAGATGCGCGGGCACGTCTTCCATCAAGACTTCCTGCTTGCCGCCAAATCCGCCACCGATACGCGGCTTGATGACGCGAATCCGTTTGACTGGCAGATTCAATACCGGTGCAAGCATGCGTCTCACATGGAACGGGACCTGCGTGGATGTGCGAATAACTAGGCGATCGTCCTCATCCCAATACGTCACACAAACATGCGGCTCGATGTGTGCTTGTTGAACTTTTGGAACTTCATATTCGGCTTCGAAGATTTCATCGGCTTCTGCAAACCCTTTTTCCACATCGCCGATATCAATGCGGATGTGGGCGGCAAGATTTTTTTCAGGGTTGGAGTCCGCAAAATTTACGAACTCAGGTTCATCGTGAATCCGAATCGCGTCTGTGCTCATCGCATCACGAGAGTCGAGGATTGCATCCAATATTTCGTATTCAACATCGATAAGTCCCAACGCTTTTTCTGCGATCTCCGGGCTCTCCGCTGCAACGAATGCGACGCGGTCTCCGACAAATCTCACCTTGTGATCCAGTGAAAACGAATCCAGTGGTCCTGGAATGGGATCGGATTGACCGGCGGTTGAATAAACGACGCGCGGGATATCCTCCCATGTGAGAACTGCCGCAACGCCGTTCAACTCTTTGGCTTTGCCAGCATCGATCTTCTTGATGCGCGCATGGGCATGCGGGCTTCGCAACACGCGCGCGTACAACATACCGCGTATATCAATATCTGCAGTGAAAGCTGGCTTGCCCTGCACAAGTTTGACCGCATCCACCTTTTTCTCGGGCTTGCCGACGGTTTGATAGGTTTGCGTTTGAGGCGTGACGACTACTTTGGGGCGAGTCATGACATTTGCAAATTGGTCACTCGGAAGAATAGATGGAGATTGATTAGGCGGCTTATCTCCCCAATTTCCCAGTTCCCAGTTTACAGAATCCAGGTTAAAAGGTTCATCTCCGCGCATCATCGCCGCGGCCTTCAGAACAGCCTGAACGGGTTTGAGATAACCTGTGCAACGGCATAACACTCCAGAAATTGCCTCTCGAACTTGATCTTCGCTTGGGTTAGGATTTTGATCCAGCAATGCCTTCGCTGCAAGGATTTGCGCAGGCGTGCAATATCCGCATTGGATCGCGCCTGACTCGACAAACGCGTGCTGCAGCGGATGCAAGCCTTCGGTTTTCTTCCAACCCTGGTCGGGATGTTCGCCCAGGCCTTCTATCGTGACTATATTGCGCCCTTCGGCTTGCGCGGCAAACATAGAACCCGCATTGACTGGCATGCCATTTAGAAGAACAGTATCCGCGCCTGAGAGTCCCTGCTCATCGCCAAATTTGACGCCGTAATAGCCAAGTCCACGGATAGCAGATAACAAGGTATCAGCTGGCGCACAAGTAAGTTTATGTTCTGTGCCGTTTATCGTGAGGGTGATGTTCATAAATCTCCAATCCCCTCTCCCCAACGGGAGAGGGTTAAGGTGAGGGATGGTTGCAGTGGTTCACTTTAAATTCATTGCAAATGTCAATGATGGCCTTAACAACTGCATGAATATTAAATCGCACGTCATTATTTGTAAAGCGAATTACCTTGCGTCCAAGCGACTCCAAATATTCGGTTCTTGCCGAGTCGTAATTTTGCTGTTCTCTTGTTAGATGTGTATCTCCGTCAATCTCAATGCACAATTTCACTTGGGGGCAATAAAAATCTATGATGAAAAATTCAATTGCGTGTTGCCTTCTGAATTTATACCCAAGATTTCTGTTTCGCAAGTGTTTCCATAAAGTTGCTTCTGCCGGTGTCTGAGGTTGTCGCAATTCTCTTGCGAAATTTCGAATGCTTGGATGAATGCGAAGTCTTTTCTCCATGCGTGCGACCCTCACCCTGCCTTCTCCCTTCAACGGAGAGGGTTCTACAACACCTTCGTCACCTTCAACCCAACATTCGCTCCATCCAACGCGGACTGCGAGCCCATCGCCACAATAGCATTAGACTGAGCAACCTTTTCGAGTACTTCGCCGAACGCGATGAAATCTTCGCCGTTCGTGGAAAGGACCTCATCGCGAATCTTCTGCCGGATTTCATCGGTGCGTCCAGTTAGATAGCGCATCATCGAAGAATAGCCTTTGGCATCCGGAAGTTGATAAGAATCCAGGTCGCCGATGGCGGCAATGATCGCCTTCTTCAACTCATTGGCCGTTAAGCGCGAGCCATCCAGTCCTTTGAGGAAAGCAGCAGCCTTGTCATAATTATCCAATGTGGATGCAACGTTCGGGTCGCGGTACGAGACGAAGCTGAACACACCCGTGTTTTCATCGAACTGGGCGTGCGCACCGTAGGCGCCACCTTGAACACGAACCTTCTCCCATAGATAAGCCATCCGCAAATATGGGACAATCACTTCAGCCGAGCCATCGAATTCATATCCTAACTCATAAAGATTTGCACCCTTGCCCACATAGTTGACCTGCGCCGGAATCGCCAGCCCTTCTTTTTCAGCCGCGGGACGGAACTCAAAGTCTTTCAAGGCAATATCTTTGGAAGGCAATGCAGAAATAAATTTCTCAAGGTGCGGCCTGAAAGATTGCCAGTTCTCCGAATCAAGCGTCACGTTGACGAGCAGGCTTTTGCTGTTGATCAACGCTGCGCGCATGGCTTCAAGTTGCTTCAAGACCTTCTTCCAGTTCTTATCGATGTCATGAGCGAGTTCACGAAGAGCAAACAGATAGCCAATTCCATTTGTCTGATCACTGATCCAACCTGCACCGCCGAACTGTGCACGCAGGCGCGTGTTCACATAGCGTGTCCCGCCGGGGACCAGCGACGATTCAACCCCAGCTTTTTCCTCCAGCACGATTTGCCTGAGCCTTTCGCGATTATCAAACTTAGTGGTGAGAAGCATGTCTTTCAGAATATTCATCATCTCGCCGGATTGACTCACTGTAGACTTGCCGCTCACCATCAAGAGCGCCCGACTCTCTCTCGATTGTAGTGTCGTCAGACTGATGGATGAGGCATGGATCCCACCTGTGCCTTTTCCGATTCTTTGCAGGAGTTGCACATAGTCTTGCGTTTCTGTCCCCATCTCACGCAGCGCACGCCCAAAGACATCAATCAGAGGGATGTACTCCTGAGGCATGGCGCGCAGGTCGAAGCCCAAATTGAGATACAGGATTCCATTGGTGAAGAGGTCGTGAAATAGAACCTTTGTATCCTGGATTTGCAGTTCTTCGATTGGAACAGTCTTGATCGTTTTCTCAAGGTCTTCCAATTCAAGCACGGGAATACTTTCCAACGCTTCGGCAGAGTCAGGAATTTCCTGCCTGAGTTTGAGTTTCTTTGTGTTTTCCACCAACTCGGAAATTTGACTCTCGCTCATCGACTCGCGGATTTTTGCCAACCGAGTTTTCTCATCCTCATCGAGATGGCGGCCCAACTCTGGGTCCGGTTTGAGGCGCAATGTCG
>DAINRK010000283.1:0-2478 GCA_036741855.1 Anaerolineales bacterium | reverse complement strand
TGTCGTGCGGTGAGCGTTATCCAGTAAATGAGTCTGGATCAATTTCTCGAAGTAGCGCCGGTCGTTTGCGAGCCTGGCTTTGATCTCATTCAAAGGCGCTTCGAAGGCGAAGAGTTTGAACGGGTCTTCATCGTACAGCCAGGTCGTAAGGAGGCGGGTCATAATGAAGATTCCCCGAGGATAAGCGCCGGTATTATTCTCGCGCAGTCGAAATTCAGTGGTATTCATCGAAGCCGAGATCGTTTCGGGATCAATCCCTTCGCGCACGAGCCTTTCAAGTGTATCGAGAATTAATTTCTCGATTTTCTTCGCGTGCCGCGCGCGCGTTCCCTTCAAGCCTGTAGAGAAAACGAACTGGCGAAGATGTGTTGCCATGCCCCAGCCAGCGAGGTCTTCACCCAGCCCCGACTCAAGCAATGCCTTTCTGAGTGGGGAGGCGGGTGTGTCGATCAAAATGTGACCGAGAATCCGCAGGCTGAAATTCAGCACGGCATCTGAAGTATCGGGCAGTTTCCAATTGATGGTGAGATAGTGCTTTTTCTCGATCTTCTGATCATCACCTGCGTCGTAAGAGAATTGCACTTTTTTCGGGCGTCTGAACGGCCTGGCAAGCGGCACAACCGATTTCACTTTTTTCTTTTTATATGGTTTGAGATACCCTTCCATGAGCTTGAGGCGTTTGTCTGGATCATCATCGCCGTAAAAGAAAATGAACGAGTTGGATGGGTGATAATACGTTTCCCAAAATTTCTTGAAATTTTCATAGGTTAGATCGGGGATGTTTCGCGGGTCGCCGCCTGAGTCAACGCCATAGATATGCTTCGGGAAAAGCGACTGACCAATCCGTTTGCTTAAGACTCCATCTGGCGAAGAGTATGCACCCTTCATCTCATTGAAGACTACGCCTTTAAACGTTAGTGGCTCATTCGGATCGTTAATCTCATAATGCCAGCCTTCCTGCATAAGTGTTTGCTCGCTGATGAGCGGATGCAGAACAGCATCCATATACACATCAATCAGGTTATAGAAATCCTGAAGGTTCTGGCTCGCCACCGGATATAACGTGATATCCGGACCCGTCATGGCGTTGACAAACGTTGCAAGCGATCCCTTGAGCAATTCTGCAAAGGGTTCCTTGACGCGGTATTTCTCTGATCCGTTCAAAACACTATGTTCTAGGATGTGTGCCACGCCGGTTGAATCTTTTGGCGTGGTGCGGAAGTTAATACTGAATACTTTGTTCTCATCATCGTTGATGACCGAAAGTAAACGCGCACCCGTGCGCTTATGTACGTAGAGTTGTGCGACCGATTTCAGTTCGGGGATGTTCTGTTCTTTGACCAGCTTAAAAGCTCGTGACATACTTCCTCTATTTAACCTTTCGAAAGAATATTTTCTCTTAGCCTATCGATCGGGATCTTCTTCCCATCTTCATCTTTATAAAACCACAAGTCCCAGCCATTGGCTGGCGCGCCGTTCATCAAAGACCTTGCAACACCGTGAATGGACCCGGTGATGTCACCGCAGCGGATATGCCCATTGGATAGGATTTTCGCCTTTTTGCCGTTCTTTGCAAAGTAAAGTAACTGCCCGGGTCGGAGGGTTCCGTTTTCGAGCAGCGCACCAAACGGGACCCGCGTCTGCTTCCGTTTTTCAACTTGTATTGCCTCCGGGTCTGCTTTCTGTACGGCATCGATACGTTTCTTCGCGACCTTTATATATTTCTTATCGCGTTCGATGCCGATCCAATTTCGCCCAAGTTTCTTTGCGACGGCGCCCGTTGTACCACTTCCAAAAAAAGGATCGAGCACCACGTCACCAGGTTTCGATGAAGCCAGGATGATTCGATACAACAATGCCTCGGGCTTTTGCGTTGAATGTGCTTTTACTCCGTTCGCTTTGATGCGCTGTTTGCCGTTGACCAAATTGAGTTTCCAATCCGAGCGCATCTGCAAGCCATTCTCGCGGCTGTCGTCGTTCAACTTTTTCATGGACTGGTGATTGAACGTATACTTCGCGCCTTTCTTCCTCTGCGCCCAGATCAGGGTCTCGTGAGCGTTGGTAAAACGGACGCCGCGAAAATTCGGCATGGGATTGTTCTTGATATAAACAATGTCGTTCAAAAACCAAAATCCCAAATCCTGCATGATCGCCCCGACACGGTAGATATTGTGATACGTCCCGATAACCCATATCGTCCCTGTCTCTTTCAAGACTCGACGACTAGCGTGTAGCCACTCAGATGTAAAGGCATCATATTCTTTGAAGCCTAGAAACTTATCCCAACCATCATTCACTGCATCCACCTTCGTCATATTGGGGCGATAGAGATCTTTGCTCAGTTGCAGGTTATACGGCGGGTCCGCAAATATCAAATCCACCGAGTTCTCAGGCATCGACTTGAGAACCTCAATGCAATCGCCATGGAGGATGGAATTGAGTGGCAGCGGCTTCACTACATAAATTATACACTTGTGG
>DAINRK010000282.1:0-6209 GCA_036741855.1 Anaerolineales bacterium | reverse complement strand
GATTAGTTACTTTGCATAACACAGCCCTGCGAGAAAGGATTACAATCCTAATGAATCTGTAAGATTTTCGAATTATGAGCGACTTATACACGATTTATCCAACCCAGATCGTCGTTTACACAACCGAATACTGCTCGGATTGCCGTCGTGCAAAGGCTTTTTTTGAAGCCAATGGCATTGCTTACCTGCCAGTGAAATTGGAGGGCAATTCCAAGGCCACGGACTTTGTAATGAAAATCAATGACGGCTATCAGAGTGTTCCGACCATCGTCTTCCCTGATGGTTCAATCCTGGTTGAGCCGCATTGGGAAGAACTCAAAGCAAAAATCTCAAGTCCATAAGCACCCGAGCGGCTGGGCTGAGCGTGCAAAGCTCGGCGTGATTCTCCTCGAAACGGGGCACGCAAAATGGGCGGGAATGTTGCAAACGACCCTCTAAAGGGAATCAGGCGGGGAGCCAAAGGACGGATCGATTCACCAATATCTATCGACCCATAGGATTTCTAACACAAAAAGGTCTTCATAATGTTACATCGACGGTGACTTTGCTCATTTAGAGTAAGAGGGATACAATCGTTAATGAGGAGAGAGAATGAAGAGAATAGTTCCCGCCATTTTATTGGCAATTTCGCTGACGTCGTGCAATGGATGGGTGATTCAGCCAGTCCCCGGCAATCCGCCTACGCCGTTCCTTCCCGCGACGTCCACGCCACCAATTTTCACAGCCACGTCTGTCATTATCGCATCGGCAACGCCTAACATTTCCACTGCAACGACCGCTCCCACAAATACGTTTATCCCTGCAATTTCAAACACACCTACGCTCACGCTGACAAGCCTTCCAAGTGGACCCTCCATTTCGGTTGAGGTGCTGGGCTGCAATACCAGCATTGATGTTACACATGGAATGGGCGAAGTAACAAATGCATTTGTCACACTGAGGAATACAGGTGGAGTAAGCCTGACCAACCTCAAGACAACTCTCTTTGCACTTGATGAAGGAAGAGAGCATCCGGACAAGACCATCGAAACCACATTGCTTCCAGTTGGCTTTGAGGTGACTTTGAAATTAACTGTGGACAGTACCTACCAACAGGAAACGCCGATTCAGATCGAAGTCATCGGAGATAATGGGTTATTCCAACGGGTGGGTTCTGCATCCTGCCGCGACATCGGCGTATTGATGCCAAACCCAGACGGACTATATACTCCCGTTCCAACCAATCCATAATATAATCCTCACCATGGCAAATAACGAAAATCTATCCGTCCTTCGACAAAAAATCGCAATACTCATTGATGGTGACAACGCGCAATCATCCCTGCTGCCGCAAATGCTTGTGGAGGCGGGTCGACACGGACAAGTGACTGTACGGCGCATCTACGGTGACTGGACAACCAATCATATGAATTCGTGGAAGGAAACGTTGAATTATCACGCCTTCCAGCCTATTCAGCAATTCCGTTACACAATTGGAAAGAACGCTACTGACAGCGCGATGATCATCGACGCGATGGACATCCTGCATTCAGGAGTAGTAGATGGATTCTGCCTGGTGTCCTCTGATAGTGACTATACGCGCCTCGCCACGCGAATTCGTGAGACAGGCATCTTTGTGATGGGAATCGGCGAAAAGAAGACGCCGAAGCCATTCGTCAATGCGTGCGATCTGTTCGTGTACACGGAAAATCTGGTGGCGGAAACGAAAGCTGCGCAACAAAAACGTGCGCCGACAAGTAAAACGGGAAAGAAGAAAGAGGAAAAAGAAGAATCTGACCCCATGCCGATTCTGAGTCAGGCCTTCGAGATGTCTGTAGGACAAGACGGCTGGGCACACCTGGCAGGTATGGGACAGGCCCTCTACCAACTTGACCCCGGCTTCGACCCGCGCACATATGGTCACAAGCAGCTTTCACGAATGATCAGCAGTCTGAAAGACCGCTTCGAGATGCGAACAGAAAACCTGGATGGTTCGAATATTTTGTATGTGAGGATGAAGGAATAACATTCCACCGATTCATAATACTTCTCAAGAAGGTAGCATAGTCTGAGCAAGATAATGCTAAAGACGATAAAAAACCCAAACATATCCAAATTGACAAAACAAATTCATGAAGTTCAAATTCCTGCACTGTGCCCCAAGACTGGAAATCCAATCGCGGGAAGTACACTAACCATCACCTATACTCCAAAGGAGGAATTACTGGAAGTTTACAGCCGAAATGAATATGTCGCCTCGTTCATCGGGTCGAGTGAAGTCAGTGACGTTGAGCTGCTCACCCAAATTGTGGCTCGTGATTGTCACAATGTTCTTACAGCACTAATTCGCTCCGTTCGCTGGCCGACACCAGGTGCAGCAGATTCTGCGGGCTGACTCTCTTTGCTTTCTGAGCTACCCCCCGTTCAGATCAGACAATCACTTATCAACTTGCCATTTCTCTTCTAAGAGGGATGCATATACTTCCACAATCTGCTTCGCAATCTTCTCCCACGCATAATCTTGTGCATATTCAACGGCGCGCGCGCTCATCGTCTCGTGAAGTTGATTGTCATTTAATAGCCACGAGATTTTATCGCATAATTCTTCGGGTTCCTGATCGGGGATTGTAAATCCCGTCTCGCCATCACGCACCAAATAAGCCAGTCCACCTACCTCCGAAGCAATGACGGGTGTACCACAAGCCATTGCTTCAAGCGCGACCATCCCAAATGACTCGTAATGCGAAGGCATGACCACTAGTTGCGCAGCAGAATAGTAATAAGGCAGTTTGTCCTGATCACGCTTGCCAAGAAAAACGACGGTTTGTCCCACTGTGAGATCGTCACATAACTTTTGCAGGCGCGCCATTTCAGCTGTCATCTCCTCAGGACTGGCAGCGGGATCACCGCCGATGATCGCAAGGTGCACCGGCCGTTTCGTCTCCTTCAATTGCAAACAGGACATCGCCTGGATCAGCGTATCGACACCTTTGAGCGGTTCGATGCGCCCAACAAACAACACCATGCGATCTTCAGGTTTCAAGCCCACATACATCTTCGCTTCATCAGAGGGGATTGGATAAAAGTGACTCACATCCACGCCCGGCGGGATGACGACCATGTTTCCATTCGCCTTATATAAGAAACGTAATTGAGTTAGCTCCGCCACCGTTGCGACGACAACCCGGTCCGCGCGACGGAGAACCTGCTTCTCACCATTGATACGATACTCGCCTTCGCGTTCATCCTCGGAGCGCGCGGTGCGGTTCTTCATCTCGCCCAGGGTGTGGAACATGTGCACAATCGGTGTCCTGCCCCAGGCGTCCGAAAGAGAGGCAGCAGCAATTCCAGACATCCAGTAGTGGCTGTGGATGATGTCATATTTGATTCTTTTTTCGCAGGCAAAGGTTTTGATTCCTTCCACAAATTCAGGAATGTAGTTTGCCAGCTCCTCTTTTGAGACTGGGTGTTCAGGCCCGGCAGGGATATGGACAACACGATTCCCATAACCTAATTCATGCAAGACATGCGGAACATGATCATCCTGTGAGCGCGTAAAAACATCTACATGGATGCCCATTTGCCCCAATTGACGCGTCAAGTCACGGACGTAGACGTTCATTCCGCCTGTATCCTTGCCACCGAGCGTCGCCAATGGACACGTATGATAGGAAATCATTGCAATGCGTAACATAAATATCTATCTTTCCAAAACACAGACAACATGAACGGATGAAAACTTGCGAGAATATTAGCAATCCTTTATAATCCCCGCCGCTAAAGCATTCGCCACCGTAGCTCAGCTGGTAGAGCAGTCGATTCGTAATCGACCGGTCATCGGTTCAAATCCGATCGGTGGCTCACCAAAACAACCTCCCAGATTTCATAGAACTGCGCGGTTGTTTTATTCTGCGAAAAGAGCAGACACTGCTTCCCGAAATACTTTTGTATGAAAATCTACATCTGCTTCAGAAATATCCGGAGAAACTAATGCCATATTATGGAAAGGTGTCATAAGAATACCGCGGTTGAGTGCAAGGAGATGCATATAGCGATCCAGTTCGTGGTCTATAGCGGCAAAAGCTTCTCCCCCATTTTTCGGCGGAGTCGGGCGGAACCAGTATTCCGAGCGATTGCCCAGTCTTTTGACGATCCACGGTAATTCGAATTCCTGTATGACAGACTCAACGCCTTCGGTAAATCGTTCCTGCAATTTGATCGCCTCGCCATAAAACTTATCCGTAAGCACACTTTGAAGTGTGGCTTTCATCGCAGCGATTGACAACGCATTGCCCGCGAGGGTCCCGCCAATGCCTCCCACGTCCGCGTCGTCAACGGCGAGTCTAGATGAGAATTGCTGGCTCACTTCTTCAGTAAAACCATAGACAGCTGCGGGAACACCTCCGGCGAGAGGTTTGCCTATCGTGAGGAAATCAGGTTGCAGGGAGTATGAAGCGGTGTATCCACCGGGACCTGTGCAAATCGTGTGAGTCTCATCAATGATAAGATACGTCCCATATTTGCGAGTCAACTCGCGAAGCGCGTCATGATAGCCGGGGTCCGGGTGAATAATACCAATGTTGGTCATCACAGGCTCGGCAAGGACCGCGGCGACATCACGTGCTGAAAGTGCAGTCTCGAGGGCGGCGACGTCATTGAACTCGATCACCTTTGTAGTTAAACGCGGATCAATTTGAGGTCCCATGTTGTTGGGACGTGGTATCGGTGTACCTTCTTCGTCAAGCACGATAAGTGTTTCATCCACGGAACCGTGATAGCAATAATTGAAAACAAGAATCTTTGGGCGACCGCTCAGTAGCCGCGCCATCCTCAGAGCAAACCGATTCGCATCCGTCGCGGTGAGAGCGAATTGCCAATAAGGAAGATTAAAGCGGCGCTGAAGTTCCTCACCTACCCAAATTACATCTTCAAAGGGCAACATGAGTGTGATACCCTTTTGAATTTGAGCCTGTACAGCCTGAACAGTTGCATCGGGTGAATGTCCTGTCATCGCACCTGTATCCCCAAGGCAGAAATCGATGTACTTATTACCATCTACATCTGTACAGTGAGCACCCTTGGCTTCTTTAACAAAAACAGGGAACGAGCCTGCCCAGCGGACCATCCACAACATGGGTACGCCGCCATGCAAAGATTTGCGAGCGCGCTGATAGAGTTCATACGATTTTGGATGATTCTTATGAAAGAGTTGTTCTTCATGCTGGAGGAGTTCCATGAGTTTCGAGCGATTGAGCTCAGGCATGATAATCGAAGGTTCTACTTGATCACTTCCTTCAATGATTCCCCAAAGATCTTCAACCCATCATTGATCTGTTCAGATGTGGCATTCAACGGTGGAACCCAGCGAAGAGTATTGTCATACGTGCCGCAAGAGAGCAAGAGCAACCCTTTCTCTTCGGCGGAATGAATCACGTCCTTGACAAGTTGCTTGGCTTTGTCAGCGCGTCCATCTACAATGAACTCTGTGCCAATCATCAAGCCAAGCCCACGGTCATCACCAATTTCCGGATACTCCTCTTGATATTTGCGGAGACCAGTCATCAATTGGATGCCGCGCTCTTGCGCATTCTCCAGCATCTTGTCGTCGCGCAATGCATGGATAGTCGCCACACCCGCGGCACATGCGACCGCATTCCCGCCATACGTTCCTCCGATAGAGCCCACATCAAGTTTTAGCATGATATCTGTTCGGGTGAATACGCCTGAGAGCGGCATACCCGACGCGAGTCCCTTTGCAGCTGTGATGATGTCCGGCACGACTTCAAAGTGCTCGAATGCAAACCATTTGCCTGTGCGACCGAAGCCTGACTGGACTTCATCGAAAATCAACATGATTTTGTGTCTGTCACAAATCTCACGCAGGCCTTTCATGAATGATTTCGGCGGGACGACATACCCACCTTCGCCTAAGACTGATTCCACTAAAATCGCTGCAGTCTCTTTCGGCGCGGTCTGTGAGGCAAGCAAATATTCGAGTTGCTCGAGTGCATACTCAGACGCTTCTGCTTCGGTCATTTTCAAGCGGAAGGCGTACGGAAACGGCGCGACAAACACACCTGAGGGCAACGGGCCAAAACCAGTGCGATACACTGTTTTGGAAGTTGTCAACACCATTGTGCCAGCAGTTCGTCCGTGAAAGGAGCCGCTGAATACGATCACATTTTGCCGTCCCGTAGCAATCCGCGCGATCTTGATGGCATTTTCGACTG
>DAINRK010000281.1:0-6228 GCA_036741855.1 Anaerolineales bacterium | reverse complement strand
GTTTTTCGGAAATTGCAAAAATTTTTTCTTACACCACCCACACCAACCAACAAACTGACACGCAAACAGGCGTCCCTGTGGCAAACGCAGAATAAAGATAAGAATGAATTTGTCGCAAAAAACTCGACAGTAATCATTGCGGGGGTCAGCGGCATCATGGATCGGCACCTTTGTCGTAGTTGGGCTCAGAATCCTCGCAGTGAAGTTTCACCTCAAGCTCCCCCTCCCTTAAACAAAAAAGGACTGACTTTTGCTGTCCAGTCCTTTATTCGACATCATGTTTATTACGGGGTTGGCGTCACTTCCACTTCACTTACGGCGTGACCAGCATATACAAAAACAGGTTCTCCAGAGCTATCTGCTGAGTGACCCTCGGGGACTAATTTTCGATTGATGAGAACGTCATATAACAACGAGTTTTGCGGATCATCCCCGCCAAAAATATCGGTGCCTGATGTCATCGCCTCATAAGAACTCAAATCCAATCCCGCATTGCGATCAGGCTGGTCAGGATTATGGCAGGAGATACATCCGATGGAGCCGTCATACCAGATACTATTTTCGACAAATAAGGGTTGTACATCTTCCGCGAATGTCCCTTCACAGGGCTGACCATTTACATCTGAGAATGGGAATACTTCAGTTTCTGGATGTCCTGCCGAAACCCAGGCACCAACCAAATCTGTTGCTCCAACCAGACATTCATCAAACTCCGTCATGCCTGGGCTGGATTGAGGGTTAGCATTCGCAACTGGAATCAAAGTAGGGACAGACGTGCGGACCACGATATGCGCAGCTTGATTACATGTCAAAGTAAAACCACAAGACGAGATATAGATAACGCTGAACCAAAATCCGAGCGTTAAAAAGAACAATATCAGGCTTCCATAAATCATTCTACGAACATCATTCATAACTATGTTCCTCGCCTATTCCGATGCTTTCAATGTTCGAATGAAGTTAACCACATCCCATCGCTCTCGAACGGTCAAGTTTTCATTGAGAGGAGGCATACGCCCTTTTATACCATTCGAGATGGTAAGGAAGAACGAACCATCACTCTTCGATTGTACGAGTTCTGAGCTGAGATTTGCGGGTTTATTTTTAAGGAACGGCGCAATCGGACCTCTACCTAAGCCTGTAGGTCCGTGACACATTTTGCAATTGATGGCGAAAAGTTCGGAGCCACGTGCGAGAGAGGCCTCGTCAGCCTCGACAGGATTTTCGGGCACACCCATGCCTGGAATCGAGATCGCTCCTTCAATCGGTATCGAGTTCTCGGGAGGAGGGAGCGGATGTTCCATGGGACGATAAGCTGGCTGGATCTCCATGAAGGAGGGCCACTCAAGTTTTATGATGTCATAGGAAAATAACAACATAACTCCGAATAGAAACCCAAGTGTTAGAAAAACCCAGAATAGTTGCCGGAGTAGTCTCATAGCTGTTGGGCCTCCACAGGCTTCACAGATTCGGCGCCCAATTTGCTTAGAGCATCCACAAATTCCTCCTGGTCATCCGATGGGGCCTTGAAGAAGACTCCGATTTTGCCGTCGCTGATCTCCGGTACATACTCCAGTGGTCGATAATTGGGAAAATAACTATCCAAAAACACGCCCAAGAATGTGGCAAGGAGGGCAAAAAGCATGGTCATCTCGAAAAGGAGGATCATACCAGGTGGAATCGGTGTAATGTATTGTCCTCCCACAGGAACTGAGTATAAGTATGGCGTTCCGTAGTTCAGAAACGCTCCAAAACAAAAGCCTGCCACCGCGCCGCCCAACGCCAGCCGTGAGACATTGGTCCAGGGATGCGGACGCCCAAGGATCCTGTACGCGACAGGTACACCAGAAATTACATTGATATTTTCATCTGGAACACCCATCTCATGAAGTTTGTCGATGGCATCAGCAGCGGGGTCGATTTCCTCAAAGAGAGCTAGTAAAGTCGAATCAGGCATGTTTGCTCCGCTTATTCAAACTCAGTGATGGTTGGAAGGTGAGCTTTGCCAACCTTACGCAGGGAATGCGTCATTTGTCCCTCCTGCACCTCCCAAACCGGGATCAATGGGATGAGGCGCGAGGCAGCCAGGTAAAACAGCAGGAACAGGGAAAAAGTGCCAATCGTAAGAAAAATTTCAATGCGCGGTTGGTACAGTTTCCACGTAAAGGGCATGCGGTTGATCGTGAGCATAACCGGAATAATGAGATAACGCTCCCAATACATGCCCAGATTGATCAACAAACCGATGAGGGCAAGCAGCCACGGAGTCTGGCGTATTTTTTTATTCCACAGGGTGAGAGCAGGTATTGCAAGATTAAAAAGCAGCAACTGATAGAACATCCACGCCATGGGACCTTCTTCCAGCCAGTGCAGGAGGGCGTCCGTCCATTTGTCGCCGCCATACCACTGAACGATGTAATCGTTGAAAAAGAAGTAGGTATATGCAAAGGTAACGATCAGCATCAATTTGCCAAGCGCGTCGAAATGCTCCTTGCGGATGAAGTAGTCCATGTGCTTCATCGTGTAGCGCATGATGAACAGTACAACTGCCACGGCACCCATACCCGAGTGCAGCGCGCCGAGAACGAAGTAGGGGCCAAACACCGTGGAAGACCAGCCCGGGCGCATGGCCATGGCAAAGTCCCATGACACGATGGTATGCACGGAGAACATAACAGGGATGATGGCGAAAGCAAAGATGTTCATTGCGGTGGTAAGGTGACGCCATTCGCCTTCGGTGCCGCGAAAACCCAGCGCCAGTATCTTAAACCATGTCTTCCGCCAGCCGGTGGAGCGGTCGCGCGCCATCGCCAAATCTGGAATTAAAGGTAGGAACAGATACATGGTACTACCGAGAACATAGGTGGTGATTGCAAGAAGATCCCACATGAGCGGTGAATGAAAGTTTGGCCACAATTGCCGTTCATTCGGGATTGGAAAGAGCCAATATGCAAGCCAAACACGTCCAAGATGCATGAAGATGCTCGCTCCAGCCTGGATCAAGCCAAAGGTCGTCATCAACTCAGCTGCACGCGTGAACGGGCGCCGGAATTCAGCTTTCATCACGCGCAGGATGGCTGAGATGAACGTTCCCGCATGGCTGATACCGATCCAGAAAACTGTATTCACAAGAAAGATACCCCAATAAGATGGGCGCATCACGCCAGCGACCCCCAAGCCATTTGCGATCATATATCCCCACGCATAGACGAAACAAGTGGCAACCAGAAAGGCGAGAATACCAAACACCACCCAGAATCTCCAGGATGTCGTCATCATGGATTCCATCACCATCGCGTTCATTTCACCGCGCGGCTTGGGGTCAAACATCAAATACTGGCGCGGATCATGTTCTTCTTCGTGGTGGGCCTCATGCCCTTTTTCAGCGCCGCCGAAATATTTGGAGGTAACAGCCATATCCTAACCTTCCTTGAGATAGGTGATGCGCGGCAGGGTATTGAGTTCTTCCAGGTGCTGATAACCCCGCTCCTGCTGAGCCAGTTGACTCACCAAAGTCTCAGGGTCATCAACGCGCCCAAATGTAATAGCATTTGCAGGGCAGGCCTGTGCACAAGCGGTGTTAAATTCACCATCTTCCACTTCGCGTCCCTCAGATTTTGCTTTGTCTTGCGCCTTGTGAATACGCTGGATGCAGAAGGTGCATTTTTCCATTACACCACGGCGACGAACGGTTACATCAGGATTGAACTGGTTATGCAACGGAAAAACCAGTTGACCGTCTATCTCATTTGCATGAAATGGGTTTATGTGATAATCCCGCCAGTTGAAAGAGCGTACCTGATAGGGGCAGTTGTTCGCACAATAGCGCGTGCCTACGCAACGGTTATAGACTTGCAGGTTAAGTTGTTCCGCATTACTGTGTGGCGTAGCAAAGACTGGGCACACTGGTTCACATGGGGCATGTCCGCATTGCTGACAGAGCATGGGCTGAAAGCCACCCTTCACTTTAACTTCCGGATATTCACCCTCCCAAAATCGCTCGATACGGATCCAGTGCTGGGTGCGCCCGTAGCCCGCATCTTCCTCACCAACATGGGAAAGATTATTTTCCATTGCACACGCGGCAACACAGGCCTGGCATCCTGTACAAAGATCCTGGTCAATGGTCATGCCCCACTTACCAGTAGCTTCATCTGCGATGGCACCTTTCGCGCCCATATTATTAAGGTCTATACTCAAACTCATACTTTGCTCCTCTAAGGATGTTCCTCGCCCATACCTTCGCCATATACACCGATTCGGCTTTCAAGACGTGAAAGGGACTGCTTCCTGCCAGTTTTCTCAACTTTGACCTTCATACCTGCGAAGGCCAGATCTCCTGCTTCATTGAAATGTGCGCCAAGCAGATTAGCCGGATTCGCACCGCGCCCCTGGGCATATCGACCGTATGCGGTGTGGCCCTGCCCAAATGGCATGGCAATCACTTCCGGATGAATAGCCGGGTACAGGTACACGGGTGCTTCCACCTCTCCAGCTTCGCTGATGATTTTCACAACATCATCATTTTCAATACCAAGCTCATGTGCCGTCTCAGGGTTGATCTCGACCCAGGTATTCCACATTACTGTTGTCGTGGGGTCAGGTAGTTCCTGCAACCAGGGTTTGTTCGCACCTGCTTCACCTAATGTCGGTGAGATGAATGGAAGGAAGAAAAATTCACCTTCGCCTGCAAACTGGGCCGGCTCAACCGTCAGGTTTGTTCCTAGTGCACTTGCTGCAGAAGGTGATACAGAGTCAGATGTTGTTTTCCACCAGCCGCCATGTTGCTGGAAGTATGCAGTGAATGTATTGATTTCAGGTGCAGAGAATGAACCATCGGCCTGTCCAACCAGCGCGGCAAATTTGCTTTGAAGGAATTCCATTTCGTCTTTGAATGGCAATACTTGTGACGCGGCCAACAGCACATCCGCAGTCGCACGCGTATCGTAATTTGGCGAGACAACCGGCTGCGCGCCCGAAAGTACGGATTGTGTTACACCGGTGGTCACCCGTTGATAGCCCCATGATTCGAGGCCGTGATGATCTGGGAAAACGTAATCAGAGGCAAAAGCTGTTTCATCGGGGAAGGTTGCAAATGAAATGACTGTTTCAACATTTGCTAGCGCTTCAGCAAATCCCAAAGACGTAGGCAATTCAAAGACCGGGTTTATGCCATGTATAAACAAAGTCTTGATCTCACCGCTATTCATACGACCAATAAAATCGGTCATTTCCTGTGCGCTTGCAGGACTGTGATACACATCTTGATTTGGTGAAAGCGGAGAAAGCGAAACTCCACCTGGCTTACCAACATTATCGTTTAACACATTGAAAGCCAAAATAGCTTCTGCGATCTGCAGTCCATTGCTCAACCCCAATGCACCACCGCCAGGAACGGCAATTGGGGTGAATGCTTCTACCACCAGTTGAGCAATATGCTCCAACGTTTCCAACCGTACACCAGCCTCAGAGATGACAGTGTTTAAATCAACCGTCTCGAAGGCAACCGGCATCTCGCCACCTTTTGCTTCAGCTACTAACCTGCCAATGGCAGCGACAACAAGACCCTCTGTACCCGGATGAATTGGAATCCACTCATCTGCTTTGGCAGCGGTTTGTGACATCCTTGATTCAAATTGGATGAAATATCCGCGTATCTTGGGGTTTCCACGGCGCATCTGTGCATACGCCCGGCTATAAGCAACAGGAGAGAGCCAGGTCTCAAGGAAATTGGCGCCGAATGAAAGGACAAGATCTGAATTGCCAATATCAAAGAAAGGCATCGCAGCCTGTCCAAAAAGATCCTCGGTTGCCTTGCTCAACGTGGCACGCGCTTCGAATATACTGGATGCACCAAAACGAATCGGGGCGGCGGCGCCAATGGAAATGGCCAACTCAGATGAAAGATCAAAAAGATGATCCGGAGCGGTCCCCAGGAGGAATGCAACACCAGCAGACGCTTGGAGCGCATCGGCCACAACCTGAACGGCCTCGTCCCAGCTCAGATTCGGCGGTGCATCTTGAAAATTGGTATCGTAAAGTCCTTCACCCCGGGCATGTTTAAGTGGACCTCGAACGCGATTCGGGTTATATAAACCCTGTAACGTGATTTGCCCACGAGGACAGGTCTTGCCGAGATTCACTGGGTGATTTGGATTGCCCTCCACTTTGATCGCGCGTCCTTGCATGGTGCGGACGATGAGACCGCAGCCAGCCGCACATTCGCGG
>DAINRK010000280.1:3671-6240 GCA_036741855.1 Anaerolineales bacterium | reverse complement strand
ATTTCGTCTCTTACCCCATGACCTGAAAAATACAAGACCAGCATATCATCAGGTTTCTTCTGATCAAAGAACTCATCAACTGCCTCGATAACCGATGAAGATAATTGGTCCAATAAAATCTTGACTTCATCGAAGGCGCATAAATTTTGGTCTTGAAGAACCCGCGCAAAATCCTCCGCGTCCTTTCCAGGCGCAGATAGTTGGGCTAATCCGGGGTCTATGTATTCTGTGTTACCGATAATCAAAGCGAATTTTCCGCTCATGGTTTCTTCTGCATATTATTCAATAACTGCCAGCCCATGACAAATCCGGCCATTCCCCAGCCGATGCCCATGCCGATTGCCCAACTGGTTACATACTCCACGCTAAGCCCTTCATATAAAAATGGCTTCGCAATTGACCAGCCGATTCTGCCGCTAATTGCCCAAGCCAATAGGATCCAGGCCAGGTTTTTCCAGTCAAAGGAAACGAATCCGACAACGAGGATGAGGATTGTTATGCTAATGGCTGCTCCGAATCCGAACCCGACAGTCGCTCCAGTTGCCTCACCCATGTAATCTGCGATCCACCAGCCAGCCGCTCCACCAACTGCCCAGGCGAGTGCCATCCCAAACAGCCCGTTCGAGTTGAATTCAGAATTTTCATTTCGGAGGGCAATTGCAGTGACCAGTCCACCAATCGCTCCGCCAACTGCTCCACCAAATATTGGGCCGGGACTAGCATAGATGACCCCGCCAATTGCACCGGCAATTGCCCAGCCGATGGTCATCCATATATGCTGACTTGAAAGAAATGTTGTTTCCCTGTGTTCAGGGGTCAAAGACTCTTCACTAGCCTTGGTATACTCCAAAGGTTGCGATTGGTTTTTCTGTATTTCTAGCTGCCTCGCTTTGCGTTCTGCCTCCTCGGCATTTTCATTCGCTAGCCTTTGAGCTTCTGCCCGAGTTCTATCTTCAGCTTCCTCTTTTTCACGCGCCAAGCGTTCTTCTTTCGCCTTTAAGGCCGCAAGACGCTCTGCTTCATTCCTGGCCTTTCTTTCTTCTTCAGCTTTCTGTTGAGCTAACCATTGCTCAGTCTCAGCTTTTTTAAGTGCTATTCGTTCCGCTTCAGCTTTCTGTGCGGCAATGCGTTCAACTTCTTCTGCAGCCTTGCTTTCTTCCTCCGCCTTTTCTGCCTGACGGATGAGTTCCAATACCTGTGTTGCCGCTTGAGACACGCGGCGGCTATCATCCTCTCTTTCCATTCGTTCCAGTGCTTCTCTGGCTGAGCGGGCAAGTCCAATATTTTTACCCTTCAGTATTCCGTCCAATTGTCGAACTGCTCCCTCACGCACAAAGGGAAGCGGGTTTTCGATAGCGTTGATCAGCTCAGCCGGTAAGGGCATAAACTTGATATCTTCGATACGCATATTTTCACGAAGAATGATCTCACCCTGTTGTTTACTCGAAAACTTCGACGGGGTTTGCTTGGGGGTGGCAATCTTTACTTTCTCGTAAGCATACTCATATAACTCATCCACCGTGATTTGCCCGTCGCCGTTTAGGTCTGCTCGCCCCTCTAAACCCTCCACAAGGAAGTGGGTGAAAAGCGAATTATCGGTTTCGCCAATCACCTTATCGCCTTCCCAGGCATATTGTGTTGAATCGCTGGCCGTCAGGATGATTCGACCATAGCCTGCTTCAAACACGGAGGCGGTACCAAGGCTGACCCCTGTGGCGGCTTTTGTCCCTTGTGCAAATGCCCCGCTGTTACAACAGTCCAAAATCAGAACCTGTCGCCTCGAGCGGCTTTGATCCATGGCTTCGCGGATGAAGTCGGACTTTATGGCGGTTGAGCGTAGCCGAGCGCGGTTGGTATTCTTGACCGCCAGATAGAGTGATCCATATTCATCCCGGATGCCATGGCCTGAAAAATATAATAAGACCAGATCATCTGGTTTCCTGTTAGATAGGAAATGATCAATGGCTTCGCCAACCTTGTATGAGGTTTCATTGACGAGCACAAGGACATCGTCAAAGGCACAAAATTCAGGCGAATCGAGGACCTGTCCAAAATCCTTGGCATCTTTGCCGGGGGCGGTGAGTTGTGCAAGTCCTGTGTCGGTGTATTCTGTGTTAGCAATAATCAGCGCGAGCTTTGCACTCATTTCACTTCCTGGAATAATCCGATATGGCATCGATCAATCGATTGATATCTCCATGAAAATCAGGGTCAGATCGGATGGATATACCATTTCGATAGACAAGTTTTCGCAAGCTGGGTGGTAACTTCTTTTCTGCGGGCATGACTGCCCCGCGCACCAAAAGAGGAATAACGAGTATGTTTCGGCTAAGCGCAGACTCAATCTCGATCCTGACAAAGTCATTGGGATCTTGAAGGCGGTTTCTCCGCTTCGAGTCAGTTACGTTCAACCAGCTATCGCCAATCACGGCCAGAAGTATCTTGCACTTGCCTACTGCCCTTGCCAAATGCTCTCTAAAATCGACCCCAGGTGGAATTGAATCCACATCCTTGAAAATTGCTGATTTACCGAAATTCTCTATCAGACGATCATAAATCCGCCCTGTAA
>DAINRK010000280.1:0-3661 GCA_036741855.1 Anaerolineales bacterium | reverse complement strand
CGTCGGCACTATCTGCCCTTCGATAGGAAATAAAAATTTTGGGTGATCTGGCCGACTTGTCTTTTTCTCTGGCAGGCCCTTCAACTTGAAGCGAAAGAAGTAGTTTTTGGAATTCTTCTGGTGAGCCTTCGAACTCGATGCCCATACCTTTGAATTTCACCATGCGTCCGTCGCCACGCTTGACCCAATCCTGCACGAAGCTGACTACATTCGGGAGGAAATCGGGCAAAACGGCAACCGCGATGGAACCAATTGTCATGGCATTGCCCTTGGAACCTTCAGGTGCAACTCCACCCTCTGTCAGTTCTGCTGATTCAACATCTATCTCTCGTAGTTCAGAGAGTAACTGGCGCGTCATCTCATCAATATCCTCAACTGCCGCATTACTCTCAGAAACTTCAATACTAAATTGAATAGGCTCGGGACCTTCCATTATCGCTTTCCTCTTAACGTCTACCAGTTACCTGTCTTTATGATGATCTCATTATGGTGAGACTTGACCTGCACAGCGGAAACCGAGGTCGAAGTTATAGTATGTGGGTGCATAATTGATACGGTTGGCAGAGCGAATCTCACCATCAGACCGTGTCCACGAGCCGCCTCGCCCGACGCGTGCCCGTCCAAAATCTGGTCCAAGCGGGTTGGATGAAGAGATTGAAATTCCATAATAGGATTCCGAATACCAATCTGCCACCCACTCCCAAACGTTTCCGGCCATATCGTACACACCGTAGGGACTCTTTCCGCTTTCGTAACTTCCAGCTTTAGTCGTCCCACCAACGCAAACCCTAGAGCCATCTGTGTAATTGGCTTTCTGACAACCAATCTCTTTTCCCCACGGATACGTTGGTTCCTCGCTGCCGCGCGCGGCTTTTTCCCATTGGGCTTCGGTTGGCAGGCTGGCACCGCGCCATTCGCAATAGGTATTCGCCATGTTCCAATCCACATACACAACCGGATAATCGTTGTAACGCGGATTCCCATAATAGCTGTTCTGTGTGTAAGAGTCTGCATGCACGGGTGGCTTGCATAGGCCATCTCGCACGCATAGCTCATACAGCGCGTTGGTCACTTCGTACTTATCAATGTAATAATCATTCAGATACACCGAGTGGATGGGTCGTTCGTCTTTGTCACCCCTGTTGGTGCCCATGACGAAGTTGCCTGCTTGCACAAGCACCATCAAGGCACCTTTTTCGTCGGTGATTTCAGGTAACGGCGCGCTGGAAGTTGGAGTCAAAGTTTCAGTGGGAATGGATGTCGCACTGGGCGCTTCTGTTGGGGAGAACGTTTCCTCTGTCACCGCGGGAACGATCGCTGCTTCCGTTAAAGAGGCAGTCACCTCCGCTGTTGGTTTGACCGTAGCAGTCAGCTCCCGTGTGGGAGCAACTCCAAATGATGGAAGGAATCTCATTAATCCATATCCACCCAGCGCCACTGCCAGGAGCGCAATGCCAACCATGATCGGACTCCAGCGAGATTTAGCCGGAGCAGGCGTTGATCGAATTGCCTCGATTTTTTCGCGAGTCGTGCGTTCTTCGGTCAGACGTTTTTCGAGTTCAGCCTTTTCCTCCATCAGCCGGGCCTGCTGGGCTTTGAAGCGTTTTTCCTGCTCCAGCTGGTCACGGCGCAATTTCGCAGTGCGAGTGAGATCAACTGGCTGTTCACTTTCAGCATCCTGCACTTCTTGAGAGAGACCCTCCAGCGCCTTTGACGCGGCCTGTGCCACATGTCGACTGTCATCCTCCGCTGCGATCTTTTCCAGTGCAAGCCGAGCCGAACGCGCCCGGGCGAGGTTCTTGCCTTTCAGTAATTCCTCCAATTGACCTACGGCAGCCTCCCGCACTGACGGCAGGGAACTAGTAATGGCTGAGATTAGATCTGCTGGTAAGGGAACTGGTTTTGTATCTTCAGGCTTAATGTTAAGGCGAAGGGTGATCTCGCCCTGTTGCTTGTAAGACCATTTGCCCGGCGTCTGTTTCGGTGTGACGTTGACAATCTGCTCGTAAGCATAATCATATAGCTCATCAATGGTGATACGTCCATCGCCGTTGGTATCCGCATCCCCTTCCAACCCCTTGACCAGATAGTATGTGAACAGGGAGTTTTCAGTTGTTCCGATGACTTTGTCGCCTTCCCAGGCAAACTGAGTTGAATCGCTGGCTGTTAAAACGACACGCCCGTACCCTTTGCCTTCAAAAGCGGATGCAGTGCCAATGCTGCCACCAATTTCGGCTTTTGTTCCCTGAGCGAACGCCCCGCTGTTGCAGCAATCCAGAATGAGCACCTGCCGCCGCGAGCGGCATTGATCCATGACTTCGCTAATAAATTCAGACTTTATCGCTGTGGACCGCAATCGTTCGCGGTTGGTATTCCTGACTGCTAGATAGAGTGAACCATATTCATCGCGAACGCCATGTCCTGAGAAATATAAGACCAGCAGATCATCCGGTTTTTTGTTGGAGAAGAAATAATCAATCGATTCATTTACCTTGAACACATCTTCATTGAAAAGTATGATGACATCGTCAAAGGCACATATTTCACGCGAATCGAGCACTCGTCCAAATTCCTTGGCATCCTTTCCGGGGGCAGTTAATTGCGCAAGCCCCGGGTCGTGATATTCTGTGTTGGCAATGATTAGGGCGAATTTCCTGCTCATTGATCTCCTCCCTTGGAAAGCATTTCGAGAATTTTTTGTAACTCTTGAGACGAGCCTTCGAACTCAATCCCCATACCTTTGAATTTGACGTAACGCCCCTGCCCGCGTGACACCCAAGCCTGTATCAAGCTGAGAACACTGGGTAAAACGGCAGGTAGAATGTCGAGTACGATCGTGCCCATCGTTATCGCATCGCCTTTTGAGCCAACAGGCGCGGGTCCACCCCTTGCCAGCCGTGCCGATTCAACATCCAGCTCTCGCATCTCGGAGAGCAACTGACGCGTCATACGGTCGATCTCTTCTTCTGTGGCATCGCTGGCTGAGACTTCGATATTTAATTGAACAGGGTCGGAACCATCCATAAGGGCTATCCTCTCTTATTAACCCAGTGGATCTCTAAAAGAAACTTATTGGCAGATGTTGATCCGCCAATGAATTTATTATAAGCCTGTAGATAAGGGAATGCCAGAGTAAATTAATTTATTTTGCCCCACTAAAGCGGATTTCCTTGAAATTATCAAATTGAATCGTACCTTGATTTACTCCGATCCAGAATGTCCAGGTTAGCCCAGCCCAGGTTTCATCGAATGTTTCCCGGTAGATACGTGTGTCTGATGAATTGGATGGATCCCAAATCACTTCCAATAATTCACCATTAGGCAAAATAGCGATCAGTAGAGAGTAAGTGGTCCCTTGCCGGAGTGACAGATTTCCCGATAAATTTGCCCCTCCATGATCGCTGTTACCCTCATATTCATTCACTTGAGCCTGATTGCTCCCGATATAAAGGCCAAAGCGCCTGTATTGATCGGTCGCCCAGACACCATTTTCGATGAAAATTTCATAAAGAGAGTTTGTTGAATAATTAAAATCTATGATAATCCCTTCATTTTCGCCAAATTCCCTGTTACGGGCAGCTCCATTCCAATTTTCGTTCCCAATTAGTTCCATAACGCCATTCTCGATTCTCCCGGCGTAGACGTTCCACCGGCTCTCTGG
>DAINRK010000279.1:0-6244 GCA_036741855.1 Anaerolineales bacterium | reverse complement strand
GTTTTTACCTGCGTGGCTACACTTCATTTACCCCTCCCTTGCTTCCGGAAGTCTGATTGTATTTTGGCGAGCAATTTCTTATAATCTAGTCAGGTTGAGGTTACAAAGACGCGCCTCCTGTGAACCTCGCCATCACGTATGAGTATTGTATGTGGATAAAGTTTGTTCCCTAGCCGGGGATATTTTGTTATGTGAATTGCTTATATTCGGCAGTAAAATCCTACGAGAGAGCAGCAGGCAAATCGCCGCTCACTTCACATCTTTCTCAAATCCATCTTATTAGCTCCAGAATATTGAAAGGAGACAAAATGAAAGTAGAACAAACTCGTTGGAGCCAAGGCAAAGGCTGGATACCAGCGCCTCCTGGCAAGTTGGGAGCCGATGCACAATTGGTATTGCTTTTTGGCAGTCCGGCCTGTCTTAAGCAAATTGCGTGGCAGGATGATGTCGTAAGCGCTTATCCAAACGCGCATCGTATTGGATGCTCAACTGCCGGGGAGATCTATGGTACAGAGGTTACCGATGAAACCCTGGTTTCGACCGCTATTGCTTTTGAGCACACGCGCCTGCACGGAGTAAGCCTCAATCTGGACGATGTCAGCGACAGTTATCAAGCGGGGGAACGACTTGCAAATTCCCTACCCCACGAGTCACTTGTTCATGTGCTGGTATTTTCCGATGGACAAAACGTGAATGGCAGTGAGTTGGTATCTGGTCTGACACAAAACCTACCAGCAGGTGTCACATTAACTGGTGGTTTGGCCGGCGATGGCGACCGATTCCAGGAGACCCTGGTATTATGGGATGGCCCGCCTGAACCAAATATCATTGCAGTCATTGGCTTGTATGGTGAGCGAATCAAGATAGGCTTTGGCTCACTGGGAGGTTGGGATGCTTTTGGGCCAGAACGATTGGTCACCCGCTCTGCCGCGAACATATTATACGAACTGGACAATCAACCAGCGCTGGCCCTTTATAAAAAATATCTGGGCGAACATGCTAAAGATCTGCCTGCCAGTGGTTTGCTGTTTCCACTGAGTTTGAGGAATACTGAAGGTGAGAGTGTCGTGCGCACCATTTTAGGTGTCAACGAAGCGGAACAGAGCCTGACATTTGCTGGCGATATGCCTCAAGGCGGGCATGCAAGATTAATGAAGGCAAATTTTGATCGGCTCATCGATGGAGCAGTTGGCGCGGCACAAACCAGCTATAAGGCCATCGGGAATATATCGCCTGAACTGGCGTTGCTGATCAGTTGCGTCGGGCGAAAATTAGTCCTCAAGCAGCGCATCGAAGAGGAAGTGGAAGGAGTACAAGACGTGCTTGGACAAGAAACGGTTCTCGCCGGGTTCTATTCCTACGGGGAAATTTCGCCATTCACTCCCTCTGCTAAGTGCGAGCTACACAACCAGACCATGACAATCACCACCTTGTCGGAGTTGTAATGGGAGTTGTAATGAACGAGTTACATGGCCTGCTAAAACGGCAATTGCGGCGATTTACAAGTAATACCATTGAATCCCTCCCAGAGGAGCAGGCTGATTTCTTGCGGGCGATCAGCGAGGCCTATTGGCAATTTGATGCAGATCGCAGGATGCTTGAACATAGCCTGGAGTTGACCTCACAAGAGCTACTTGAAAGGAACGCCGATTTAAGTCGCGTCAACACCGAGCTTGAAATGCGTGTGGCAGCCCGTACAGCAGAACTGAGTGTTAGCGAAGCACGCTTTCGCGGTCTTTTCGAGCATGCACCCGTTTCTATTTGGGAGGAAGATTTCTCTGCTGTACGGCAATATATCGATGATTTGCGCCACGCGGGAGTGGTCGATTTCTCGGCGTATTTCGACACACATCCGGAAGCAGTTGCCGAATGTGCGTCGCGGGTGAAAATTGTGGATGTGAACCGCACCACTCTTGAGATGTATCAGGCCGAGAGCAAGACACAACTGCTGGCTGATCTGTCAAAAGTTCTGGGTCCTGAATCATTGAAACCCTTCAAGGAAGAAT
The DNA here is from genome assembly GCA_036741855.1 of Anaerolineales bacterium. Lineage (GTDB taxonomy): Bacteria > Chloroflexota > Anaerolineae > Anaerolineales > Villigracilaceae > Defluviilinea. Next base: position 4,238 of record DAINRK010000279.1, on the reverse strand, counting down.
TGCTTGCTCTTTTAAGCGGCGCAACATCTTTTGAGAATGAAACCTTCAATTACACAATGAGTGGCGAGAGTCGGGTCATCTTTCTACGTCTGAGCGTCGCGCCTGGCTACGAGGAAACCTGGGCCAAGGTGTTCGTTGGCATCAGCGACATCACTGAGCGTAGAAAAGCAGAAGCCGCACTGGCAGCCGAACGCGACCTGTTTCAAGCTTTGCTGGATAACATCCCGGACACTATCTACTTTAAAGACACAGCCTCGCGCTTTACGCGCATCAACCGCGCTCAGGCCAACATACTGGGCGTCGCTGAGCCAAGGGATGCGATTGGCAAAACCGATATGGACTTTCAAGCCTCGGACCTTGCGCAAAGTTTCTATGAGGAGGAACAACAGATTGTGCAAAGCGGTAAACCATTAATTAACCGCGTCGAATTCAACCCAACCTCAGAGGGAAATCCTCGCTGGTTCTCAGCCACCAAGGTGCCGATCAAAGACGGGAACGGGGATGTGGTTGGAATGATAGGTATCTCGCGTGATATCACTGAGCGGAAACAGATCGAAGATGCCTTACGCGAGGCAGAGATTAAATATCGCACACTTGTAGAAAATCTACCTGCAATTGTGTATTTGGATCAATATGACCCCACGATCCCTACCAGATATCGTCCTGTGTATATGAGTCCACAGGTGGAAACCATGTTGGGCTATCACCCGGACGAATTTATAGAAAACCCAGCGCTTTGGCCCTCCCTGCTTCATTCTGATGACCGTCAGGAAACGCTTGATGCAGAAGGCTGGCACTTCAGTGCCGGTGAGCCGTTACATCAGGAATACCGCGTCATTGGGCGAGATGGGCGTGTGGTGTGGCTTCGCGACGAGGCGGTTATGATTACGGACGAGGCAAGTGGGAGAGCTTATAGCCAGGGCGTCCTTCTTGATATCACAGCGCGCAAAATGGCTGAAGAGGCCCTTCGGCAGAGCGAGGAACGATTCAGACTCATCTCGTGGGCTACCAAGGATGCTGTGTGGGAATGGAATTTATCAACAAATCAAATACAGTGGGGTGCTGGACTGCAAAAAATTTTTCATTACCCCTCAGATATGCTGCAAACCGACCCTGATTGGTGGCGTGATCACATTCACCCGCAGGACAGAGCCAAAGTGGATCGCACTTTAAATCAGGCATTGGATGGAGGTATGGAATTCTGGTCCAAGGAATATCGTTTTCAACGAGTAGATGGAGAGTATGTTGATATTATGAATCGTGCCTACATTCTCCGTAATGAGGCAAGCAATCCATCTCGTATGATCGGCGCCATGATGGACATCACGGAGCGCAAACAGTCTGAGGCGGCTTTGCAGGAAGCCAATGAGAAAATGGCACGTTCATTAAGCGAACTCGAGCTTCGCAATCAGCAAATTGTCCAACTTAACGAAATGAGCGATTTATTGCAAAGTACTCTCTCGGAAGTGGAAGCTCACGCAATTATTTCAAATGCAGCAAAACAATTATTTCCTGGCACTGTCGGTGCCCTGTACCTCTTCAATCCTGAGCACACCGTCGTAAATGTTGCGGCTACATGGGGAGATCCACCTCCTGCCGCGCGGACGTTTGCTCCAAATGACTGCTGGGCACTGCGACGCGGCCAGACTCACCGGTTGTATGGCGATGAGTCCAAACCACCTTGCTGGCATATCCTGGAACAACCAATACCAGCTGTAACCTACTGTCTACCTATGGTCGCGCAGGGTGAAGTGCTGGGAATTCTGCACTTACAATCCTCTTCCCGAGATACTATGACCGAGCCGAAACAGCAATTGGCCTATACGGTTGTCGAACAGGCTTCGATGGCATTGTCTAATTTGAAGTTGCGAGAGGCGCTGCGCGAGCAATCGATTCGTGATCCACTGACCGGATTATATAATCGCCGATATATGGAAGAGGTATTCAGACAACAACTCAGCCGCGTCACGCGTCATCTGCATCCACTGGGGATAATCATGATCGATATCGATCACTTCAAATCATTTAACGATACACATGGTCACGCGGCCGGGGACGCACTCCTGCGTGAACTTGCACGGTTCCTGCAAAGCCACATCCGCGGTGAAGATGTGGCTTGCCGCTATGGAGGCGAGGAGTTCATATTGATCATTCCGGATGCATCCCTGGAAATAGCGCGTCAACGGGCAGAGCAACTGCGTCAGGAGATAAAAGGAATTCATGTCCGTGATGCGGGCAAATCACTTGAGGGAATTACGCTTTCACTCGGAGTCGCAGTGTACCCTCAACATGGCCGCAATAGAGAAGATGTAATGCGCGCTGCTGACGCCGCGCTCTACCGCGCGAAACAGGGAGGGCGCGACCGCGTCGTGGTGGCGGTGAGTGCAGGTTAAAAGGCAACACAATCTGTTTTATTGAACAGGCGGGCTTTGATGAACAAAATACTTTGTTTGTTATTCATTTTTATTTTCCTCCCCAGTTGCGCGCCAATTTTCGTGCCGCAATCCAACCAGCCCATTGTGACAATTGAACAGCCGACTACTCCATCACCTATCCCAAATTACACAGCGACATTCACTGAGACCTTTACTCCTACCAGTTTTCCTCCCAGCTTTACTCCCAGCGCCGCCAACCCGGCACCCACCCCAATCTGTTATGAAGGACCTGTTGAAGAACTTGAGTTTAACCTGCCCGCCCCATCAGATCTTAAGTGGGAAACAGTGAACAGCTTTCAACGCCTATCTGGATTAAACGGACCGGTCAACGCCGCTTATCCATCACCGGATGGGCGTTGGTGGGTAATCGAGTTCGTCACCAAAAGGGAGTCTACACAGTATGAGCTTTCATTAGAGGAGGCGCTATATGTGTTGGACTCACTGGAAAATAAGCATTGGATTGCCAGCCCAAATGGAAAAGATAACTTTCATCGTTTTGATTGGTTTCCAAATGGCGACTTGTTATGGGTGGATGAAAGTCGGCTTTATCAAGCAAGCGCCGATGGGCAGGATAAACAAGCCATACAAGCTCCTGAGCCTGTGATCGAAGTCTGGCTGGACAAAATAACGGGAAGCCACGCGCTGGTGGGCGGGCCGTCGGCATTATGGCGACTCGATTTGAGTTCAAGCAGATGGGAAAAGGTGCAGGGCTTGGAGGGCCTAGCAAAGAACGGCGAACCGCCCATTTCCCAAACCCAGGCAAACCTGCGCATGTCCAATGATGGATCTTTTGGAGCGTTGCTGGCTGATCATCAAGTCTGGAAAGTGCCGATGGCATTTGGTGAACCAGCGCATAAAATCGGCGAGGTGGATTATTCAGATGAGAGTTGGCGACCGGAAGCGCCACAACCATTGGCAGATAGCCCTTATTGGTATCCTGGACGGGATGCTTACGACCCTCGTAAAGCCGACTCACAGGAAAGGTCTCTCGTTCTGATCAATGAAGAGGATGGCAGCTTATTGAGTCTGGAAGATATTGTACCGACCGATTTTGGCAACTTCCTTAGTTTACATATTTCCCCCAATGGAAGCTGGGTTTCGATTTATAACGGCGAGAGGTTTAATTTGGCTGCGATTTATATCGCACCTGCCAGTCAGCTTAAAAGTGGAAAGGTGATCACTGATGTTGGCTATATATTGGATTGGGATGTGACAGAAGTACGATCATCCTACCCTGGGCGGGTCAATCATCCTGATATCGCTTTTGTGACTAAAGGCGATTTTCTCGCGGGCACAGCCACACTCGACCAAATTGATCTTGCTACAGGTGAAACTCGATTAGTAAAAGAGCTGTTATATACAAATTTCATCCCTATCCTGAAAATGACCTGGGTGAATAATACACCTATCCTTACAGAAGGCGAAATCATCTTCCAGATTGCGGAAGCTGGAACATTTCAACCGATCGGAAAGGTCCCCGAAATCCAGCCTTACGAATATCCAAAATTGCTCACGGGTGGAACGAAGGACCAGTTGCTGTTTACAACAGCGGTGGATAAAGCCATGGATAATATCTGCCGTACTCAATATTCTTTGTACATTGCGAAACTCGATTCTATAAAGTAGCTATATTATTGTTTATAATCAACGTATTCCCGAAGGAGGTAATGGTGCCATTTAAACTTGTCTACTACTCTCAGCAGGATTCCCAATGGAAGGGAGATAAGCTCGGCTTTGGCAAGCAGGACTCCGACACGATTGGCTACATTGGTTGCGCCCTCACGAGCGTCGCGATGATGTTGA
>DAINRK010000278.1:0-6292 GCA_036741855.1 Anaerolineales bacterium | reverse complement strand
TTTATATATAGGCCCTTGTCAAGCCTGTAACAAAGATGGTAACCAGACTTCAATTGGGAGCCACCAATATTTTGTTAAGACGGTGTGGATGTTTTCCCCTTTGAAATCCCCGCTTACCGTAATCGGTTGTATCGTATCAATATCTCGCGTAACTCATCATGTGGCAATGCCTTGATGCTCGTTCCATTATGCCCAACCATATCTTGAGCCGCAACCATGGAATTGATGATTGCCTCTTCAGCCGCGTAGGCACATGAATAGAAGACAGGATCCAGATAGTCATTGAGGACATAACTTGCCCTGCCTATCATCTCTTCGTTTAGCCCTGTGCTGGCGGTTGAGAAGGCAAGGAAAATATCTCCGCTCCCATTGCCACCAAGCGAGCCTGTGCGTGCCATACCTAGGGAAGCGCGTTTTGCCAAACGCTTGAGTTGATGAGGAAGTAGTGGCGCATCCGTGGCGAGGACGACAATCAGAGATCCATCCTCCTGACGAAAAGGGTTTTCTCCATTTGTGAAAAACGCGTCCTCTTTCAAGTGTTGACCAATGGGAACTCCAGCAACGGTCAATTGATAACGCCGGCCGAAATTCGATTGCACGAGCGCGCCGACCGTCCAGCCGCCTAATTTTGCTGGGAGTTTGCGCGAGGATGTACCCGTCCCACCTTTGAATTCATAACAAATCATACCTGTCCCGCCGCCCACGTTTCCCTCTTCGATCATGCCATCTTTCGCGTTATCAAGTGCGTGCCAGACATGCTCTTCCTTCACATGGAATCCATTCATCTCATTGAGCCAGCCATCGGCGGTTTCCGTTACAACAGGGCAGGACCATTTCTGGTAGATCGACTCGTTCATTGCCTGCCAATCAATAATTGTGTCGCGCACAATTCCAACGGAATGTGTGTTCGTGATTCCAATCGGACCTTCCAGCATTCCACCTTCTTCTACCCAGGCCGCACCTGTCATCTCGCCGTTGCCGTTGAAAGCAAAAGTGGATGCAAACACCGGTTCATGATTCATCTGCCCGCGCGGATGGACGATCGTGACACCTGTCCGCGCTGATGCGCCCTCGATCACAGTGGCATACCCAACGGTCACGCCTTGAACGTCTGTAATCGCGTTGCATTCACCTGTGCTGCCCTCAAACGGAATCCCCAGATCACGCGCGCGAGTCATGTGCCTCTCCTTTTGCGATTATCACCAACTGTTCGGCTATATTCTTGATTACTTCATCAGGGACTCCATCTACAGCTTTGGATTGGACGCGCGTATCGATACCATCATTGACATAATCGACGACGACAAATTCTTTTTGGGTAAGCGCGATCTCAGTGGAAAACCAATCGAGTTTGCAGATGGATGCGATGCGTTCTGTGATTTTGTGAAGTGGTGAAAGCTCATATCTGTGTTCATCCGGTTGCGTGACAGTTGAAGACACATGACTTAACGGATGCCACCAGCAGGGATACGTTTTGCCGTTAGCGAAAAACACACGGAACCAGGCTGGGCGTCCGTGAATCGTACGTGGCATGATGGTTGCCTGGATCAAATATTTTTGTTCGGGAAATTGCATGCGGGCGCGTAGGATTTGATCCATGGAAAAGGCGCCAAGGATGACTCCTTCCCCTCCACCTTCGTGAGAGGGTTTGATCACGAATTGATGTCCGAGTGGCATCAAATCCAGTTCGGGGATGACAGGTTGTTCAATAAATGGGGGAATGAGAATCGTATACGGCGTATGTATGCCCGCACTGATCAGTTCAAGATGCATCGTTGCCTTATCTTCTGACCATGCAGAAACTTCGGCCGGATTGATGCGTTTCTTGTGATATTTCTTCGCCCAGCGTATGACGGGCTCAAAGCGATTGTCATATTGAGAGCGATCGAGGAGAATTTGAAATAATTTTTCGCCTTTGTATAAGGCTGTGACTGATTCGAGCAGGTTGTCTGGTGTAATCTGCCAGAGGGTCAATCCTTGTTCAACACAGGCATGTTCCACATATTGAACGAAGTCAATATCATATTCCCAATACCAGGGGAGGCAGAGGTCGTATTGCATTTTGCCAATTATAAGGGAGAGTTGGAAATAAAAAGATGGATGCCGTGTGACATCCATCTTTTTATGTTTGCGCTTCGATTTCCGCTTAGTGCGAAAGATATTACTGTTGATACGTTACATTGACTGCAATGTAATCGAGGAAGAAGTCTCGATTGACGTTACCTGCCACATCGATGACACGCACACGGAAATTCGCGTTTGAGAAATTGCTTAGAGCCCATGTGCGTCCCCACAAATCTGATGTGCTCCCAAGAGTATAGGTGGCTTCGGTAGTAGTGAGGCTTGTTGTTTGTTTGGCTGTCGTCCAGGTTGTGCCACCATCCCAAGAGATTTGCACGCAGATCTTGGGGTTGTTGCTGGCGCTATCAGCCCGTGCATCGAGCCGCACTTGGATCCCTTGTACAACAGCGGTTGGAGGCAGATTGAAGTTATAGTTGAAGAAGTGATGCTTGTCCTTGCCATTGTTGGTGCAGGATGAGTTTTTGTTGGTTCCGCTGTTTAGATCGGTGGCAACGATTCCATCATCCACAAACGCATTTCCAGGGCTGGTTTCGTAACCATTGTTATCACCTGCGGTGGATGTCTGCGCGGCTTGCCCTGATGGCGAGAGATAGCCTGTGCTTGTTAGTGGCGCGGGTGTGTTCGTTGCCGTGGGTGGGATTTCAGTGTTTGTTGGCGTTGGCGGGACAGTTGTATTGGTCGGCGTTGGTGTCGGGCCCGTGCCAAGTGTGCCACCGTCGATTGCCAAAGCGAACTTTTGTGGTCCATTCGGAATATTGAATGCATTGACTGTGACCGTGTATATCCCAGCAGCAGGTGATTGGATATAAACGTTTTCGACATTGTTGCGTCGATCGGCAGTTCCACCTGTCGTGCTCCAGCCGCCAGAGAATACGTTGCCGCGGAATGTGCCGCTTGGACCGGAGACCGTGAGATCAAGATCGTTGACAAGGTTGATCGACGCGGCTTCCGTTGACGCAAAGTCTGACCAGACCAGAGTCACTTTGAGCGGGCCGCCCGTGCTTGTTACATTGAAGACCTGCGATCCGCCCGTGCTGAGACCCGTGGCTTCATCCACAAAGGCAATGGTTCCATCGGTTGCGGCATCCAGGTTGATGCGCCCCCAGCCTTCGTGCACATTCGGGATGGGGAAGTCGTTGTCGTTGACGCCATCGTTGTTCTCATCAGCCATATCCACTGCAGAGTTAATGACTGTGGCTTTGACGAGAGCCGCTGTGGCATTGATGCCATGTGCTTTGTTGTAATAATCTTTTACAACGGTCACACCACCCGCCGCCAGCGGATTGGACATCGAGGTGCCACCCATGTATTTGTATTCGCTACTGAAAGGCATACCCCAGCCATCCCACTGGTGAACGCCATTTTGCGGATTTACAGGATCGCCGTAGCCTTCCTGATACAAGTTGGAATATGCAGAGAGAATCCAAGTGCCGGGCGCGACCACATCCGGTTTGATGCGGGTGTCGTCTGTAGGACCGCGACTGGAGAAGGATGCCATCTGACCGCCGTTTCCGGCCGTCACATCGCTAAAGAGGGGATTGGCAGGGAAATCGGATCCCCAGCGTTGCCCATACGTGCCTAGGAAGTTCAGTTGATTCCCGCCCATGCTGTTGCAAGTCTGCCCGGTTTGATACGCGTCGTGCGATGTGTAAGTGAGGCTGGTATCGCAGGCCCAGTTGTCGGGACGCGCGTTTTCACTTGCACCCACCGTGAGGATGTTCTTCGCGGTGGCAGGCGAACCAATCGAATCGTTATCTACGACACCATTGGAGTTTGCATCGGTGCCTTCATTGCCCGCAGAGAAGGTAATGATCATGTCGCGGTTAGTCCACACGAACGAATCAGCATTCGCGCTGTCCAGGGTGTAATCTCCGGCTACTGCGGAGCCCCATGAATTGGAGTGGATACGCGCGCCAGCATTATATGCCTGCTGGAACATCGTCTTCAGATCGCTGGGAATGCCGGTAAGAAAATATCCATTCGGAGGGTAGCCGCCGACGGCCTGACAAAATCCAGTGATGGTCGCCCAGTTTTCTGTGGATTGAAAAACCAAACGTGCAGCGGGTGCCACACCGGTGCCCTGTCCGCCGGGCGCACCATCGCTCAAGACAGAACCAGCCGTATGTGTGCCATGACCCGAGTCAACATCAATGGAACCGTCGTTGACGACAGTTTGGAAACATCCCCCTGCCGCGCCTGGCCAGTTGAAAATGGAAGCCACGCGGCTCGATGGAATATCAACATGTGCAGTAGCTGCTGTCCCGCCGCCGAGACCAGTATCGGATACAGCCGCAATTTGCGTGGAGCCGTTATAGCCGCGTAAGTTGGCGACATCAGCGCCGATGATGGATCGAGCTGAATCATTTTTTGCGGGACTAGTCGGTTTGCTGACGAGCGTTTGATTAAGCATATAGTTGCTAATGAAGGCAACATCATCCACCGCCGCAATCGCGTCCACGAACGAACCGTTCGCCGCGACGATCAGCAAATCCTCTTCAAAGGTGAGGATTTCCGCACCAGTTCTCGCGATCAGCGAACGAACAGCACCGAAATTGGATCCCTTTTCAATCCGAACGAGGTACACATTCTTTTCTCCGTCTCGCTTCAAATCGGATCCAAATTTGAACTGCGCCTGGAATGGAACGACCGCGCTGACAAAGTTCTTCTGCCCAACTCGATTTGCGATACTGGGATTCATGCGGACTTTGAACGCGAAGTCTGGGATATAGTCCAGTACCTCCGCACCTTCAGTGCTGACTTCATCTTTCCACGCCTGCTGGATAGGACCTGCGAATTGGACGATAAAATACTTTTGACTGGCCTGTGCAGCCATTTGGCTTTGCGATGGAACGAAAACGCCGCTCTTCAGATGAATTGAAGCCTCTGAACGCACGGCGGGTGCCATTGCCATTGACCCCAATAGAAGGGTCAGAACGACAACTGCCGACAAACCATATCTGACTACTTTGCTCATACGCACACTCCTCACAAGTGGTTGAAATTAGAAAACGGTGATCTACGCATCAACGTTTGGGACAAATTTTGTTAGAGGAATCTCTCTTATTCGGTTGACGGAAGTGAACGGATTTTGCTCCGGTTTAACTTCTGTCAATCATTAAGCAGGACGGGGTGTAATCAAATTGGTTTCATGTTTTAGGATGGAAGTTGGTTACAAAAAACGATTACAATGGACGAGTTTAAAAGCAAAAACCCAAGCTTGAAATTTGAAAGGATGTACGATGAGCAAAGATACAGTAGAAGATGGTGTAGTGGTTTCCATGGAATATACACTTCATGTAGATGGCGAATTGCTGGACTCTTCAGAAGGGCAGGGACCCTTACAGTTCTTGGTCGGATATGGCAACATTATCTCTGGTTTGGAAGAGGAGATGAGGGGAATGAAAATCGGCGATAGCAAGGATGTGATTGTTCAGCCGAAAGATGGTTACGGAGAATTCGATGACGAGGCTTTCATGCAAGTGCCGCGTAAGGATTTTCCAAAGGATATGCCAATGGAAGTGGAAGCAGAATTAACAGTGCGTGATGATGAAGGCAACGCGCGATACGCCAGAATTGAAAGCGTCGAAGAGGAAACGGTAACGTTGAACTTTAACCATCCGCTCGCCGGAGATGAACTACATTTTCATGTTAAAGTAGTGGCATTACGCGAGCCGAATGCAGAAGAGCTGGAACATGGCCATGTCCATGAGGCCGGGCATCATCACTAAACGAACAAGAAAATATCCCGCTGAAAAGCGGGATGTTGATTTACAGGAGGATATGATTAATATCTTGTGCTTCCTTATCATGGAATTTAGTGCTGACCCAGTGTTCCCAACGTGCGGACTTTGCGTTCCACCCTGTAGAAAACCCATGCGCCAAACCATAACATTACGAACATAAAAACGATGAGCAGTGCGACTTCCGTCTGGAGAGGAAGAAGAGTGTTCGTCTTCAAAAGCCAGCCGCGGACCGCGTCGAAGCCATACGTCAACGGCAGCATGAGCGAAATGGGTATAAGCCAATAAGGCAATGACTTGACCGGAAAGTTCGCACCTGAGAGCCCCTGCACGAGGAAGCTGCTTACATCCACGAGCGTGTTTGCCTCACGCATCAATAGGACAATGCCAGCGAATGCAAATCCAAACCCGTAGAGGCCAAGTAACATCGGGATGGCAGTTAGAAACGCGGCGAGTGTATTTCCTGTGGG
>DAINRK010000277.1:0-6298 GCA_036741855.1 Anaerolineales bacterium | reverse complement strand
ATATAAAATACAACTCAATCAAGAATAAACATCAAGACAAACATTCACCTTGATTGAATGAAACGAAAGAAAAGGATTCGAAATGTATCTCTGTGTACTATCAAGCACGCCTGATGATCCAAATGACAAACCATATGATCCATCACCGCATATGAATGGATTTCATTGGAAACATCATCAGGTACATCCAAAGAGCGTCGAAAAACAAGTTCGTGATCTCATGAATGAAGGAGTGGATGTTTTCTTCAATCTCTGTGACGGCACACCCGATGACGCGCTTTCAGGCATCGGACTTGTGCAAGTCATGGAAAAGTTAGGCGCGGCATTCACTGGCGCAGATTCAAAATTCTTTGATCCATCACGCCAGGAAATGAAAGCCTATGCAAAAAAATCAAACGTTCCCACACCAAATTGGGTGATGGTGGACCGCGTTGAAGATGTGGATCGTGTCGCCAAGCGATTACGTTTCCCGGTTCTCGTCAAGCCGCCGCATGGATATGCAAGCGTCGGTATCACGCGTGAATCACGCTGTGAGAACGTGGAGCAGCTCAAAGTCCAGACGGGTCGCGAGATCGAACAGTTTGGTCGGGCACTGCTCGAAGAGTTCATCGAAGGACGCGAGTTCACCTGTCTCATCGCGGAAAATCCTGATGATCCGAAAAACCCGATCACGTTCAAGCCCGTCGAGTTCATTTTCCCTGAAGGTGAATCGTTCAAGCATTACAACATGAAGTGGGTTGAATACGAGAAGATGTCTGTGGCTCCTGTGAAGGATGCACGCATTGAAAAAGTTTTGCGCGAACAGACGGCCCGTTTGTTCAAGTCAATGAACGGTAATGGTTATGCGCGATGTGACTATCGCCTGGGTGACGACGGCACCATCTATATGCTCGAGATCAATCCGAACTGCGGAATTTTCTATGCTCCTGACGAACCCGGTTCCGCGGATTTCTCATTGATCAATGATCCAGTTTACAACCATCATAAGTTTCTCAAGTTGATCCTCCGCTCTGCGAAAAACCGACGAGACAACATGCTGGCAAGCAGAAACGCCAAGCGACAGGCAAAGAAACAGCGCGTTGAAGAGCTGGCATATACATAAAAGACGCCTGTGATCAATACACGGTAAACAGTGAGCGGACGAAGTGTCCGCTCATTTGTTGTACAGTTGAAATTGCAATGGCGTGATGGATCTGTGAATATGGAATGCATTTGCACGGAGGGAAAACCTTTATCAAATACATTTCGCAATAACTTATAATGGGGACTCTGATTGTAACCAGATGTAGGATCACGATTGAAACAAGTATCATCCCTGCGTTCGAAAAACATTAAAGAGAGACCCTGGCCGGAGATCACTGCGCTGGTCATCATTTCTATATTTGTTTATCTGGTTCATGTGAGCAGGTTTTCGTATTATCGAGATGATTGGTATTATATGTATGATGGATTGGTTGGTGGGAAAGGCATTTTTGTGGAAATGTTCCGCCATTTGCGCCCGGCGCGTGGTCCTCTGTTTGAATTTTTGTTTGGCGTGTTTGGCACGAATCCCATCCCATATCATTTTTTGCTTTATTGCTCGCGTTTGACCGGAGGTTTGGGGTCATTATGGCTTTACCGAATCCTGTGGCCCAAGCAGCGTAGTGCGACCTTTTTTATGGCACTGCTTTATTTGATCTATCCCGGATTTCTATGGTGGATACAGGGCTTTGAATACCAACCAATGGTTCTAAGTGTGGGCTTGCAGATCTTTTCGATCATTTTTACGTTAAAGGCGATTCAATCGGATAGGCACGTCAAGTGGATATCCTGGACGGCAGCAGCATTGATTTCAGGCTGGGCATACCTCGCGTTCGTGGAATATGCTATCGGCATGGAAGTCTTCCGATGGTTGTGCGTATATCTCGTCGTCAGCCGCTCATCCGAAAGAAAACCAAGGCAAACGATCATTCAAACCATGCGGATGTTGGTTATACCCATTCTCATCCCAGCCTTCTTTTTAATTTGGCACGTGTTCCTGTTCGATAACGAACGCAAAGCCGCAGATATTAGCTTGCAAACCGGCGCTGTGCTATATTCGCCTAACACATTGTTGTGGTGGTTGATCCACTTCGTTCAAAGCGTCCTAAATGTTTCTGGTTTTGCCTGGGTGTTACCATTCAACGGAATTTTTAACTTCCTGCGTCTGAAGGATGCTCTTTTTGCAATTGGCTGGATGGTGGTTGTGTTGGCGATCTCTTATATCACCTACCGACTGACTCATGCGAATGATGAATCCGCCTCTTCCCGAACCTGGCAACTGGAGGCAATTTCTATGGGATTCATCGGCGTCAGCGCGGGTGTGATGCCCATTATCATCGCTAATCGCGTCGTCACCTTTGATCGCTTTTCTCACTATGCCCTGCCCGCTTCTTTAGCAGCAGCAACGTTTGTTGTTGGTCTGGTTTATATGCTGACCGAAACCCGCATCCGCCTGGCTGTCCTCTCTGTATTGATTGGTTTATCGGCTGTAACACACGGTGCGACGGCTGCGCGTGCCCAGAACGAAGAAGCCTTGATCAACCAGTTCTGGCATCAAATTGCCTGGCGTGTGCCTGGCCTGCGTGCAGGAACTGTGCTCTTGGCCAATTATGCGGGCATGGATTATGCCGACGGCAACGACATCGTTTGGGGACCTGCCAACTTTATTTATCATCCAGAAGCTCAAAGCCAGCGGCCGTTCATTGTCCCCGTATCCGCAGCACGAATGGAAGCAGATACCCCAAAGAATATTCTGGAAGGCGCGCAATTTCGCCAGAACCACATTGTGGTAAGTGAATTCTCATATGATTTCACCAATTTGTTGGTGATGAGCATGCCATCTGAAAATTCATGTGTCCATGTATTGGACGCGAACTGGGCTGAATTGTCTGTTCGAGACACGGCGTTGGTTGCGTTAGCCGCGTCAAGGTCGAAGGTGGAAAACGTAATCATCGATGGCACCGAGCGAGACTTGCCTGCAACAATATTTGGTGCAGAACCACCCCATATCTGGTGTTATTACTACCAGAAGGCACAATTAGCCCGCCAGCAGGAAAACTGGGACGCGATCTTGAAAATTGGGGATGAAGTAGCAGCGCTTAATTTGCATCCCAATGACCAGGTGGAATGGATGCCGTTCCTGCAAGCAGCAGCCATATCAGGGGATAAAAAACAAATGAAGCAAATTTCAACGCTTATCAATACAGAGGAGTTATATAAAAAGCAAGCCTGTCAGAACCTGCGGGCAATGGATGAGTTAAGGATCGAAATTCAAAGTTTTGTGAATGAGTTGTTTTGTAACGATGCAACGAATTGATATCTTGCTCTACGGTTCATACAATCGGTAAACAGCCTTGTTTCCAACCATCGCTTCGAGATAATAATTCTCTTCTACAAATCTAAAAAACTCATTCAAATTGTCAGGCGGATATTTCCAGGCGAAACCTGCTGTGATCTGTTGGGCACGCTCTTCGGGGTCCAGAGAAAGCGCCTGATGATTATTTATATCTACGATCAGTACAGGCCGCTTCGTGAGGATATCCTGTAAAAACTGATCGCTGATTCGCCGTGAAATCTCTGAGTGAACGTAGAGTGGATAGAATAGATACGCACTGGGCGATGCACGATTCGACATGAAGTTTTCACCGGGTGCAGCAGCCCAGAATAAAACGATATCTCCAGGCTGGGTGTGATTTTCTACATACACTGCGGTGCGAGTGCGAATCTCAATCCCTATGGTTTCACGTTTGGAAATACGCTCTATGGCTTTCTGGTATGCAGCAGCGGTACCGCTGGCGAAAAAGAAAATGAAACTAAGCGCAAGGATGGAAGTCAGTACAATCAAGCAAGATATAGGTGAATGGATCATTTGGATCGGCATACGCTCGATCAGAAAATCGAGGACCAGCCCACCAAGCAGGCCAAGAAAGGGAAGCCAGTTAATGAAATAGTGGGCATAGTTTCTTCTGGAAGGATCACTCAGATAAATGACCAGCGGCCAACCGATCAGAAGCAGTAAATAAAACGGATCTCTGGTTTTTAGAAAACGATAGAGCACAACCAGATATCCTGCAACTGCAACCCAGGCGACCCAGCCAAATATGCTGAAGCCCGTGAGCAGAGGAGAACTCGATGTGATCTCAGTTGCGCTGTAGGTTAGGTTGTAGAGGAGAGAGGCTTCGATTAAGTCGCGCAGCAAACCTTGCGACCAGAAATAGAGGCTGGTAACGAGAATTGGGATAAGCGCCCCTAAAGCAAGCCAAAAAGTCTGTATGAAGATGGATGTTAGATTTCGTTGGAAAACTTGAACAAGCAATAATGTCAAGATGATCGCAATTTCGACTCCGGCATTGTTCGGCCGGAAGAGAAAACTGATTCCCAAGGCTAACCCCAGAATGACGTTGTAGAATCGGTGTTTTGGATTCTCGACCAGTTTAAGAAACAGGAAAATGGACAAAAAGTGTAAAGGCAACGGATATTCTTCAGTGAGGTTTCCGCCCTCCAATGTGAGGTGCAGACCCCTAAGCCAGAGAAGCAGCCCGCCAAGCGCGGGCCAAATGCCCCACAGCTTTTTCATAATATGAAAAGAGAATACTGCCGCGACGAGTAATGCGATGAGTTCAATGATCCACACTCCCCAACGCGAACCTCGCCCAATCCACAAGCCAATTGTATTGAGATAAAAGATCGCGGGAGGCTTGCTTTCCCAGGCATCGCGATAAGGAAGTTTTCCATGCAGGATTTGGTCACCAATATAAACGTAAAAGCCATAATCTCGACCCGGAATGTGTGTCCCAGGATTGGCCTGAACCAATACAATCAAGACAAGCACAATGAGCAAGATGGCTAGTAAAATGTTTGTGACGAGTATGAACCGTCGGTCATTTACAGCGCGAAACATATATCTTATAGGCCCAATATTATTAGATGCGAGCATTATAACTTTCTCTGTATAATATCCTCCTGGAGGAACTCATGCTAAACAAGAAAATTGCCTTTATCGGTCCCGGTGTGATGGCGGAGGCTATGATCGCAGGATTGCTGCACAAAAAACTTTCTCAACCCGAGAACATCACTGTTTCGGGTCCGCGTGAAGAGCGTGGCGAGCAGCTGAATAAGAAGTATGGAATCAAAACGACAACCGATAACGCATCAGCCGCCTCACACGCGGACGTGGTCGTGCTTTCCATCAAGCCGCAGCGTCTAAGCGAGGTGATGAAGGGGCTCAAAGGCATTCGTAGTGATGCATTGGTTTTGTCCATTATTGCAGGCGCGAACATCAAAAAGATCAGTACAGGTTTGAAACATAAATCTGTGGTGCGTTCGATGCCAAACACGCCGGGTCAGATTGGTGAGGGAATCACAGTCTGGACTTCTTCAAAGGAAGTAACGAGCGAACAGCAGGAAACTGCACGTGCAATCCTAGGCGCGATGGGTGATGAAGTTTTCGTAGAAGATGAAAGCTATCTGGATATGGCAACCGCTCTATCAGGTTCGGGACCCGCCTATGTTTTTCTCTTCACTGAAGCACTGATCGACGCAGGCGTCCACATGGGATTTCCGCGCCGTATCGCGGAGCAATTGGTCTTGCAGACCATCAAAGGCTCTGTAGCCTACTATCATTACGCGGAACGACATCCTGCCACACTGCGGAATCAGGTCACATCGCCAGGAGGGACTTCTGCAGAAGCGCTGTATTATCTCGACAAGGCAGGGTTCCGTACAGCGATCTCACGCGCGGTCTGGGCGGCATATCAACGTTCATTGGAATTGGGTAAGGAGAAGCCGGGTCATATTGACACGCACGACGAGGAAGAGAAATAAAACATCACGGTATCGAGCAGTAATAACATGAAGCGTCTATCTCTCGTCACGATCTTGATCATCACCATCCTCTCTGCTTGCGGACCTGCCCCAGCGCCCACACCGATAGCAGATACATTATTTGTCGAATCGAACACAAGCTTGGGACCCATAAGCCCTTACTTATTTGGAACCAACTATGGACCTATGCACGCGGTGGCATTGGATGTAATGCCTTTGGCTGAGAACGGTGGCTTTACCGTGCTGCGCTTCCCCGGTGGCGCCTGGACCGACGCCATAGATATGAAGCCTTTCCAGATCGACCAGCTTATCGCCTTCTCCAAACAAGTCGGTGCCATGCCAACCATCAGTGTGCGCATGCTCGGCGGCAAACCAGAAACCGCCGCAGAACTTGTCCGTTACACCAACATCAAAAAGAAATATGCCATCACATACTGGAGTATCGGTAATGAGC
>DAINRK010000276.1:0-6312 GCA_036741855.1 Anaerolineales bacterium | reverse complement strand
ATATTTGGTATAACATCACAGATGCGCCTCACGCTTTCGAACTGGACTGGCGCGCAGCAACAGCCGCGGGTGCCAATAATGGTGGCATAGCCTTTTGGATCGATGGCATTCTAAAGTTAGATCTGACCGGAATAGATAATGATACCTGGCGAGTTGATCGCGCCCGGTTGGGTGCACTCACCGGGATAGATCCTGGCACCAATGGTGTTTACTACTTCGATGCCTTTGAGTCACGGCGCCAGAACTATATTGGTCCATAACTCATTTCTAATAATAGCAAGGTACTGACACGAAAAGAGGCAACCACACAGTTGCCTCTTTTCATTCGGGTCTATGTGCTGTCGCTTCGCCTATAAACCAACCTCATTGTAAATACGAGCCCGTAACTTATTCTTATCTTTCGCGTTTAGAGAGCAGTAACTTATATAGACAGGGTGCGTCATGCGGGAGAAATTCACCTCAAAATCAGGGAGCATGCATGTTTTTCAGTAATCGTAAGTTGTCGGTGCTAAATTTGGCGCTCGTTTTAGCAATGTTCGTTGGGGCGTTTGGCGTCGGCCTGGCGAAGCCGGCATTGGCTGCGTCACAGTCACGAGAGTTATCATTCGATGCCCCTGAGTCTGATGAGTGTTACCCCGGCACAAGTTGGAAATGGGTAAATGGTCCACTGCGACCCGATATTGCCCACCAGGCACAGTTGGCTTTGCAACAACAAGGTATCGAATCTGCGGTTGTTGCCAGTGAATATGGAGAGAATGATTCTTGCGGAAATTTTGAACCGTTTTCGACAGACTTTATAGTAACACTCAAGAGTAATTCTAATAGCCGGTTGTCACCGAACGTACAAGGGGAATTCGCCGACAATATCCTTGCTACGCTTTCGCAATTTGGGGAACCTCAACTGGGAAATGTCAAACTTGACTTTGGGTCAGGCAATACCCAATTGTATACAAGCTCTTTGAATATGCAGGTGCCCATGACAGAAATGACCGTCGCCTCCGGAATTTCTTCTCAAGCAGATGCATCGCTGAATAAAAAGGTTTATGTTCTTGTCTATGATCCGATTCTCAGTACTTCCCAAAACCTGAGCACTTACATGGGCTGGAATTCATATCAGACTTTGGTGCAGGGAATTATTGATTCTTTCCAAACGGCTTCCAATGGAGAATTGCAGTTTACTGTATCCTACACGTCGGTCGTTACCAATGAATGGCCTGTAAAAATAGATGGCTTCCGTTATACAGAGTCCACATATCTCCAGGTGATGCAGGGCCAGGTTCCTGGTCATAATCCTGACGAAGTGAATTATGACCTGATCCTTGATCAGTTTGATATCTGCGGGAAATTAAACACGGGAGAAATTGATGAATTATGGATGTTCGGCGCGCCCTATTTTGGATACTACGAATCAAGACTTGTGGGGCCAGGTGCTTATCCGTATAATTCGCCACCTGTGGCATCAACCCATGGCTGCAACAAGCTTCTGCCTATTATGGGTTTAAATTATGAACGTGGCGTGGCAGAGGCTGTACATTCTTTTGGCCACCGCGAGGAAGCTACAATGACGAAAGTTTATGGGGGCTGGGAACAAAACAGGACTTCTCACAACTGGGATCGATATGGCCTGGTAAAAGCGCAATCTCCAAATTACACCTATAGTGGATGCGGTACCGTTCATTATCCACCAAATGGTCTATCCGCTTATGACTATGGCAACCCCGGTAGTGCTTTGACAAACTGCCAAGATTTCATTAACTATCCCAACCTGAGCGATCCCCTACTAGTTGCACAACCGATAAGTTGTGCAGCCTGGAACTGTGATCATCTGTCCTATATGATTTATTGGTTCGGTCATCTGCCATCCAATTCAGGGTGCGGACCGGATGTAGTGGAAAACAATTGGTGGCCTTATTTTGCCGATCCAAATTTAGCCCTATTTTCATCCTTGAATTGTCCGCCTCTGCCACCGGGTCCAATGTTGCCTGGCGACACTTTGCGCGTTTCAGTTAGTTCGGCTGGTGGGCAGGCAAATAGTAATTCACAATACCCATCTGTCTCGGCGGATGGTCGTTATGTAGCATTTTTCTCCCTTGCTGCAAACCTTGTGCAAGGTGATACGAACGCGTTGGAAGATATCTTCTGGCGAGACATGCAAACAGGGATTACGAAACGTATCTCCGTGGCCTCGAATGGGGCGCAGACAAATAATGCATCATATTATCCATCCATTTCGAGCGATGGACGTTACATCGCATTCGAGTCTTCTGCCACGAACCTTGTTTCAGGCGATACGAGCGGCAATTATGATATCTTCGTGCACGACATCCAAACGGGGACTACTACACAAGCTTCAGTTAATTCTAATGGTACGCAGGCAAATGGGGCCTCAACTTTTCCATCCATCTCAGCAGACGGGCGCTACGTCGCATTTAAGTCTTCCGCCACGAACCTTGTTTCAGGCGATACTAATGGCATGGATGATATCTTTATGCATGATATGCAGAGCGGGATGACAACACGTGTTTCCATGCACTCGAGTGGTACGCAGGCAAATAATGGGTCAGCCGATCCATCTATTTCAGGGGATAGCAGATATGTAGCATTCCATTCCTACGCTTCGAATCTTGTATCAGGAGATACGAATGGACAGCTCGATGTCTTTGTGCGAGACCGCCAATCAGGTGTGACAACACGCGTCTCTATGGATTCCAATGGTACGCAGACAAATGGGAGTTCATATAACCCCTCCATCTCGGCGGACGGTCGCTATGTTGTATTTGAATCTCAATCCACGAACTTGGTGCCTGAAGATACAAACGGAAATATTGACATCTTTGTACGTGACATACAAGCAGGAATAACCACTCGTGTTTCGGTCAATTCAAGCGGCTTGCAAGGGAATAGTTATTCAGAAGAGCCTTCGATCTCAGCAGATGGAAGGTATGTGGTCTTCTATTCTGCCGCTAGTAACCTGATGTCTAGCGATACCAATGGGGCAACTGACATTTTTATGCACGACATGCAAACAGGTGTGACAACGCGCGTTTCGGTGGCTTCAAACGGTGCCCAGGCAAACAATGGATCAAGTTCACCATCCATCTCAGCAGATGGGCAGTACATAGCGTTTCAAGCTTATTCCACAAATCTGGTGACAGGGGATACAAATGGAGTGGGAGATATCTTTATCCATCGGCAAGGCGAACCTATTCCGCCGACGATAACACCGACATTCACCCCAACGAACACGCCAACAAATACGCCATCGCCTACACCAACATTTACAAGAACTTCGACACCTACTCGGACGAATACACCCACGTTCACGCCGACATTGACCCCGGCCTCATCCTCCAATAATCCGCTCTATCTCTCGTTGACGGGCAATCAAACCATTGGAGGGGTAGCCTCAGCGGACGAAGATATCCTGCGCTTCGATGGCACGAGCTGGAGTTTGTTCTTCGATGGCTCGGATGTTGGCGTGGGAAGCACTGATTTGTTTGGTTTCTCCATTGTCGATACAGATACGATCTTGATGTCCTTTAGCGCTGCTATTACTGTCAATGGCTTGACAGTCACTCCCCAGGACATTGTCCGGTTCGAGGCAACTTCTCTGGGTAGCACGACCACTGGAACGTTCTACATGTACCTGGATGGCAGTGATGTAGGCCTTGACACGACCGCGGAGAAGATTGATTCGGTCAGCCTGCTTCCCGATGGACATGTATTGGTCTCGACCACGGGCAACCCCGCAGTCGTCGGTGTGACGGGAGGTAAAGATGAAGATGTGCTGGCATTCACACCAACTTCCCTCGGCGATATAACAAGTGGCAGCTGGGCAACGTACTTCGATGGGTCAGATGTCGGGTTGGCGGAGACAAGCGGTGAGGATGTGGATGCCTTGGACGTTGTGAATGGAAAGATCTATCTTTCGACAGCAGATAATTTCGCGGTCAATGGGATTTCGGGAGTGGACGAGGATGTCTTCGTTTGCGATGCAGTTTCGTTGGGCGATGTGACCGCTTGCAACTATTCATCTGCTCTCTATTTTGATGGCAGCACCTGGGGTTTGTCCGCTAACGATGTGGATGCGTTCAACTTCTTATCCGTTGGACCTGTGCCTCTTTCTACATCCACCCACACCCCAACCCATACGCCGACTCGCACAAATACGCCAACACCGACAAATACTTTCACGCCTGGACCTTCGCTCACACCAACACATACTCCGACGAACACGCCAACTGCCACGGCAACATTAACTCCTACTGCAACTCCAACGTTGGGCTTATCGGACGTGATCTTTGCAAATGGCTTTGAATCAGGGAATTTCTCAGGCTGGACATCCAGCACAATCGATCTGGGGGATCTCAGTGTCAGCGTCGCGGCTGCTCTGGTAGGCAGTCAGGGTCTGCAAGCGGTGGTGGACGATGCCAACACGATCTATGTCAGCGATGACAACCCCAACGCGGAAGCACGCTACCGGGCCCGCTTCTACTTTGACCCCAATTCAATTACCATGACAAGTGGGGATGCTCATTTCATCTTCAAAGGCTTTATGGGCACAGGTAACGATGTGTTCCAGGTGGAATTCCGCAACTCGGCAGGTGCTTACCAAATCCGAGGGAAGTTATTGAATGATGCTTCCGCCTTTGTAGTGACAAATTGGTTCAATATCAGTGATGCACCGCATGCCATTGAGGTAGATTGGCGGGCAGCGACTGGAGCAGGGGCCAATAATGGTGGACTGACAGTGTGGCTTGATGGAGTTCAACAAGCTGATCTGACGGGCGTAGATAACGACACGTGGCGGATCGATCGAGCGCGGCTGGGGGCCTTGGCGGGCATGGATGTGGGAACCAGTGGAACGTACTACTTCGATGCCTTCGATTCGCGGCGACAAAATTATATCGGACCATAATTCACTTACAAACAAAAAACAGGCATCAGTGTTATTCCTGATGCCTGTTTTTTGTATTCAATCGTGTAACCAATGCACGGCGCGGGCTTTGTAACCTAACTGTAGAGTGGATTGTCTTGTAAACACGTGCGAATCTTGAAATGCCAGCCTCTCAAGGTTGGATTCGTTTAAAACAGAAGAATGTTACCTGGCTGAGTCGCAAGCCGTCAAACGCTGAAGCAGCCACGCATTTCGAAATCCAGTCACGATCCGTTTGTTAGCCGTACAAATCCTATCATTGTCGAGAGAGTTTCATGGTCAATCAATCAAAGATTCAGTTGCTGCGCCTGTTTATCATCACTAGTCTCATTCTGCCTGCGATCTTCCCAGGGAAC
Source organism: Anaerolineales bacterium (assembly GCA_036741855.1). GTDB lineage: Bacteria > Chloroflexota > Anaerolineae > Anaerolineales > Villigracilaceae > Defluviilinea. The sequence continues at coordinate 1,020 of DAINRK010000276.1, read as the reverse complement.
GCTTTGGCATTGACTCAGGATTCTTCGGCGGGTACAAAGGCGGTACTTCGGGGAAGAGCCATACTGCGGGTTCCTCAGAAACGGCGATCAATTGAGAGATTGGCCCCTTTGGCCGGCAACCTTCCTTCAGGGACACCTTTCCTACCAAGCCTACTGGTCAACACAGTTGATACTTCCATATGGAACCACCCAAGTACCGACCCGGCCGGAATTGCCTATTGGTCGCCTACCGGGAAATTTCTTATCAGTGATACCGAGATCGAGGAGGTGCCTCAGCCCTTTTGGGATGGGTTCAATGTCTTTCAGTCAACACTAACAGGAAGCCTATCAGGGAATTGCACTACATTTACTAATTTTCCTCTTACGCTGACTTATAACAATTTTACAGATGAACCCGCGGGGATAACAATCAAACCGGATCACACACACATTTTCTTTTCGGACGATACACTAAAAAAGATCTTTGATGTTTCCCTTGGGTCCGATAATACGTATTGCACTTCCGATGATACCGTGACTTCTCTTGCGATTGGTGGCGCGCCATATAATGTCAGTGATCCGGAAGATATTGCCTATGGTCAAAACAAACTCTATATCGCTGGAGGTCAGGGTGGGCAGATTTATGAATTTGATCTCGGCGCAAACGGCGTGCTTGGGGGGGGAGATGATAGCTCAGGCACGTTGCCGCACTTCGCCACAGCCCCGCTGGGCTTCAGCGACGTTGAAGGGATTGCATATAATGACACTGACGGGACGCTTTATATTGTCAGTACAACAGATTCGGATACTTATTTGGGAGAGACAACTACTAGCGGTACACTCCTTCGGGCGTACGACCTTTCGTACTTGGGTCATGTGCGCCGATCGGGGTTGACAGTTGCTCCTTCCAGCACTGACCCTTCCAGCAACAATATATATATCGTCAGCCGCGGCGTGGATAATGCCAACGATCCGAATAACAATGATGGCAAGATCTGGGAGATCGATATTTCGAATCCCAGCATGCCAGACCTGATCTTC
>DAINRK010000275.1:0-6314 GCA_036741855.1 Anaerolineales bacterium | reverse complement strand
GACAAATCCAAAATAATAGACGCTTTGCGGGCTCAAACTTCCCCAAAAATCCCAATTTACTTCGATACGTGGCATCGTCGTATTACGATAGCCTTCTGGCGTGCGCGCATAAATTTCAAAAACAGTATCTGAACACTTCGGCATTGGCACATTAAGCTCTACGTCTCCATTTTGATTCGTAGTCGCGGGCCAACCTACATCGATAAGCCGATTTTGAACATCATCAATATGGATCTCCACATCCCGCAATGGGAGTTCACCTTTGTTTACAAGTCCATCACCATTCGAGTCGATCCAGGTTCGTGCTGAGCCATGCCATGCACAATCTACAATGTTTCCGGCCTTCAAAATATAATGAAGTGCAGAGAAAACCATTAAAGCGATACTTAATATCGTAATCAATATTGAACCCAAAAAGAATTCAATTATCTTGCTCATTTTGAACCTTACATAATATTCGCTTGTTTGATGACTTTCTTTACGCGGGATAACCCAGAGCCAGATAAATCTTCCATCCGCTTTTCGAGGACCTTGATGAAATCGGTTTTGTTAGCTGCATTTACCGCAGGAAAAGTTTTTTCTGAATGTTGTGGCACTTCCTTGGGACGGCAACCAGCTAGATGCTTGAGCAGATATGGAAAAATTGCATCGTTATAGTTTTTGTTTGCAGCGGCTGTATAAGCCAACGTGGAAATGGCGTTATCAACGGTAATAACAGAGCCTGTCTCTTTCGCCTTTTTGATCGCATCTAAATGATTGAAGATCGCGTCAGGATCTGCCTTTGCGATTTCTGCCAAGGCAGTCATTCCTCCCCACATGAGACGATTATTCTTGCTCCTGAGGCATTTCACAAAATCTTCGGTGTAGTCCGCGATCAAACTGGGCTCGATGGCCCCAACCTCGTATAAAACTTTGATGCAATCAGCTTGGATATTCTTGTCTTTGTTCCACAGGTTTTCCGCGATTTCACGAATCCCCGTTTTATTCTTCTTCGCGGCAAGATCGCGCGCCAATTCCTGATTAGGAACTTCGTCGCGGCGACCTAAAGAATGAGCAAGACGGTTGAGAACAGACATATTTTCTCCATAGGGGCGGCGCGTAGTGTGCCGCCCTAGGGTGGGAAATCCCGCCCTTACAACATTTGTGTCGTGCAATATGCCACAAGCATAACTAATGCAATCATCAGCAGGATCAATGCAATGGTGCGGGAAAGGCCGGATGCCAGGACCTGGCGACCATGCCTGCGATGTAATTCAGTTCCAGCGGAAAGTTCAGACTGATTCTCTGATACCAAACCCTGTTTTTTATACCACCAGGCGCGGCGACAATAGAGGTAATTTCCAATGTCAGAGGAACGAATCACTGCCATTGGCAAAGTATAGCACAAATTTTCTAGTTTTTGCCTTCTGTATTCGCGCTGAGCGGAGCCGCTGCTCGTTAGTGGCGTAGACGAAGCGTGCATATCCGGAAAACTCTAAATTGCTTTGAAACCCGCGCTCCCCAGCACTTGCGCCCGGGACAAGTGTCGTCTATAGACCTCGTTACACTCAGTCCTCCGCTCAGCGCGAAATCTGTAACCTTCCTTGTGAAAAACTTCCCACCTCCCGTGCGAAAACTTTCCTTGAGAGAAATTCTGTTATGAGGATAATAAAAGCAGAAAGCGAAACGGAGATGCTATTATGTCGAACGAGTTGAAAGTCAAATTCTGGGGTGTGCGCGGGAGTTATCCCACACCCGGCGCGGGAACGATCAAATATGGAGGTAATACGGCCAGCGTTGAAGTGCGCGCAGGGGAACGCACAATCATTCTCGATGCCGGCACAGGTATCATTCCATTGGGACGCGAACTGGCGCGGACAAAACGTACAAGTGAAATCATGTTGCTGTTCAGTCACCTACATCATGATCATACACAGGGCTTCCCATTCTTTGTCCCTGCGTACATGCCGAACGTGAAACTGCATATCTTTGGTCCTGATGGCACGCACGAGTCGATGAAGAATGTGTTGGAACGCAACCAATCCTCAGAGACCTTTCCTGTGGGTCTACGCGATATGTCTTCGACGAAGATCATTCAATCGGTGCGCGAATCGCAGGTCATCGTTTGGGGTGAGAATGAAATCCGTGTGGCGGAATCAGCCGTCGGCTTGAGCGAGGAGGCGATTGTCATCCGCATTCACAAATCGTATGCACATCCTGGCGGAGTCTACGTCTATCGAATTACCTGGCGCGGCAAATCCATTGTGTACGCGACGGATACTGAAGGTTATGTTGGCACGGATCGAAAACTGGTTCAATTTGCCAGGGATGCGGATTTGTTGATTCACGATGCGCAATATCTGGAAGAACATTACCGCGGACAATTAGTTGGATTTCCATCTTCACAGGGATTCGGACACTCGACCGTGACCATGGCGGCGGAGGTAGCCCTCGCTTCCGAAGCCGGACGACTGGTCCTGTTCCATCACGACCCATCCTACACTGACGAAATGGTCGCAGGTATGGAGACAACTGCGAAGAGCCTGTTCACTGATTCGGTTGCTGCATATGAGGGGCTTGAAATTTCCCTCGATCACAGCCCCTCTTCCCAACGGAGAGGGGATAATGTTTCAGTGTTGTTGCAAAAGCGCTCAGAGCTGCCCTTCTCCCATAGGGATAAAGAATGAGAGGAAGTAAAATATGCTGAGAATGGTTGACTTCAAAAAAGACGATACTCGTAACTGGCTTTCGTACATCCAATTGTTCGAAGGTCTGACACCGACGCAACTGGAATGGATCGCACAACGCGCGCATCGCCGCGTATTCGAGGCGGGACGAAATGTGATGACTATTGAACAGCCCGGTGAGGCTGTGTATATCATTTTGCATGGAACAGTGAAAATTCATATCGAGCAGGTTGAGCGTGATGTCATTCTCGCGATCCTGGGAAGCGGAGATATGCTGGGCGAGATGAGTCTGATCGATAGTGTCGGCCGTTCCGCCAGCGCGGTGACGTTGGAGAGCAGTCTGCTGTTATGGATGGACAAGACGACCTTCAACTACATCCTCGATAATTTCCCGCCGGTAGCGCGCAATCTGGTAAAAATCATGTCTGCACGCGTACGTCTCTCGGATCAGTTGATTCAAGCATTGGCAACTTTGGATGTCAACGGACGCGTTGCGCGTCAATTGCTGGCATTTGCAGAAAAATACGGTCACGAGAAAAATGGTGGGACACAGATCAGCATCGTGCTGACTCAGGGCGATATCGCAGATCTCGTTGGCGCGTCAAGGAAGAGGGTCAACCAAACCATGGTATCGTTCAAAGAGCAAGGTTTGATCGATACGGACGCCAATGGAAGAATTGCAATCAAGGATGATGAGGGACTAGCAAGGTATTGCCGGTAACTCGTTAATGGCGCGGAGCGCCCGGGTGGATTGATCGGTTAACGATTCGACTATAATTTAGGCGGGTACAAGTGTAATCCCACATCTGGCGGTGACATTATGAACGAAGCAGATCGCATTGCATACAACAGGAATAAACTTTCACAACTTTATCCTGCGTTTCGCGCGCGCATCGAAGCCGTGTTAAAAGAGATGGAAACGTCAGGATATCGTCCACGCGTGCAGGTAGCATGGCGTTCACCAGCTGAACAACTGGAGGCATATCGAAACGGAAGAAGCAAGGTGCCGTTCGGGTTCCATAATGTCACCAGCCCAATCGGAGTTAAAGAGTCCCTGGCAGCGGATATCTGGGATGACGATCGGTTGGAAAAGGTCAAGGTGGATTTCATGTTGCACCTCGCCGCGGCGGCTGAGGCCAATGGATTAATCACTGGCATCCGCTGGGATCTGGCTGATGAAGACAGTGTCTTAATTGATATCGCTTTACAGAATAAGAACTGGGCTGCGAAGATTCGCGTGGGCTGGGATCCGTTGCATGTGGAACCCATCGGGATTACGATCCAGGAGGCGAAAGATGGAAAACGTCCGCAGTTTGTGGAGCCTCAGCCTCCAGTGGAGCCGGAACCGCCTCCCCCTCCCGAGCCACAGGGCCCCGTTAAGAAGCGTTTTCGAGTTCTGGACCTTGATACCAATGAGTTCACCGAATATAAAGATTGGAGTACAGCCTTCAAACCAGTCACGCTGTTGCCCGTGCCTTATGTGACGCAATTAGGTGTCGGTGCAGAGATGCACAAGAATGATTGCGGCGCGGCAAGCGCGATCATGCTCGTACGCGCCTACACAAACACTGCTATTACACCAGATGAATTTTATGCAAAATTCAACATCCAGGGCGACCCATATTTGAGCGTGCCGACCTTGCGCGACATAATGGGCAAACTTGGTGTGCTGACGAATTTCAAAGCCGGGTTGACCATTCCGGATTTATTCAATGCTCTCGCAACAGGCAAGCCTCTGATTATCCTACTCCGCTACAAGGTTTTTGAGGACGCGGGGCTGACTGAAAAACATTTCGAAGGTCCACATTTTTCCGTGGCGGTGGGCATGGATTCAAAATACATCTATTTGAATGACCCGCTTTACTCCAACGCTATAGATGGCGAGGCACACCCCTATCCGCTTGAGTTGTTTTGGCGGGCATGGAAGGAAGTGGCGCTTGACTCGAAATTCCCCAACCCGGAGCGATCTGCCATTTTTCCAGCTGTTGGCCTGGGTTATCGTATGGAACGGAGAGTGCTGGTAAATATTCCTTCTTTGAATGTACGTTCGGGTCCGGGACTGGGCAATCCAGTCGTAGGTTCTGTCAAAAAGGGACAGGTGGTGAACGTGGCCCGCGAGGTCAATGGCTGGGGTGAAATCGAGCCCGGGCGGTGGATTTCCCTTGCTTATACGGTCGCCGCGCCATAATTGTTCGTTTCCAACATTTCATTGAAATCTGTTTAAAATGTAGATTGATAAGGGAGCCGATTATGTTCATCCAACTGAACAAAACCAAAGCAAAACTCAAAGCTGGGCAACCAGCTTTTGGCGTGATCTCTACAACGGATGACCCACAGCTTGCCGAACTCTTCGGCATCGCTGGCTTCGACTATTACATGCTGGATGCTGAACACGGATTGCTTGATCCCGCGCAGGTTATGAATGTGATCCGGACTTGTGAATCAACCCACATGACGCCCATGATTCGCATTGGCTCAAAAGACCCAAAAGTCGTTTTGCAATATCTTGATGCAGGTATGATGGGAATCATGATGCCAGGCTTGGAATCACCGGAAGAAGTAAAAATGCTTGTTGATGCTGTGAAATATACTCCGTTCGGCAAACGCGGACTGGGCTTCTCACGCGCCTCAGGTCATATGGCGTATACAAGTACTGCATCTGAATACATCAACTTTTCGAATGAACAGATAATGGTCATCATCCAGTTTGAAGATGAAAAACTCCTCAAAATATTTCCTGAATTGTTGTCTGTCGAAGGTTTGGATGCATGCGTTGTTGGACCGCGCGATCTTTCCAACAATATGGGCTTCGCCGATGGACCCAATCATCCGGAAGTGCAATCCGTCATTGACAGGGCCATCGGCATCATAAACAATAAAGGTATCATAGCTGGCATCACAGCAGGGACACGCGCTGATGCCGAAAATCAGATCGCGCGCGGCGCGACGATGATCCTGGCTGCCGCACAATCGCTAGTGCTGGCAGGCTCGTCAAGCTTTTTACCAGAGAAATAGTTTCTAAGTACATGAAGATAGGTATAATCGCGGAATGCAACAATTCCGCTTTTATCATCCTGTCGAAGTTCGCTATGGGGATTTGGATCCACAGGGGCACGTCAACAACGCAAAACATCTTACCTATTTCGAGCAGGCACGCATTGCATACTTGCTCGAATTGGGATTATTCACAAATGACCAATCCTTCATGGAAATTGGTGTGATCCTCGCTGATGTTCACATTACGTATCTTGAACCGATTTATTTTGGGCAGAATATCAAGGTCGGAGTCCACATTGCGGAACTGAGGAACAAGTCTATGACGTGGGAGCAAAATATCGTAGATGTTGAATCAGGCAAAGAAATCGCCAAAGGTGAGGTGATTATGGTGACTTATGATTATCACGCAGAAAAGACGATTCCAATTCCCCAGGAATGGAGAGAAAAAATCTTAACGTTCGAACGTTTAAACGTTTGAACGTCAAATAGTGGAGACACAATGAGCCAATTGCCTCAAATCAATACGGATTATTTTGTTGACTTTCTTATAAAGTTACTGAACATCGCCTCACCCACAGGCTTTGCAGATCCGGCGATTGATTTTGTTGAAAAGGAGCTGTCGCAGTTTACACAATTGGAATTATCAAGAAC
>DAINRK010000274.1:0-6318 GCA_036741855.1 Anaerolineales bacterium | reverse complement strand
CAGGCTCAAGGTCGATGTAATCGCGGGTGAGCCTGAATCAGATCCCGGCGCGGTTGCGTTCAATGCAGTTCAATCAGGTGTAGCGCGTGGACTCGATTTGGTCATCATAGATACGGCCGGGCGCTTGCATACGCGCTTCAATCTAATGGAAGAGTTGAAGAAAGTCCATCGAGTGATTGGCAAGGCCTTACCCGGTGCGCCACATGCTACGTGGTTGGTACTGGATGCAACAACCGGCCAAAATGCCTTACAACAGGCAAAGGCTTTCAAAGAAGCCGTCGGTGTTACGGGAGTGATATTGTCCAAATTGGATTCATCTGCCCGCGGTGGGATGGCCTTTGCGGTCCAGCGTGAGCTGGGCCTGCCGATTCTGTATGCAGGGCTCGGCGAACAACCTGAAGATTTGATACCTTTCGATCCCGATGCGTTTGTTGAAGGCATATTGGGGACAGGTCAGTGAGTCGTAAAATTTGTGGCTAGAGATTGGCTTAATCTTCAGTCTCTAATCTCTTAAAAAGAGGAAACATGCAGGACCTAGTAAACCGTCTCAAATCTGCGCAAGACTTAACCCAGCAGTTACTGGTGCGTCTTTGACTTCGCGTCTAAAGAATCAAAACTTTCCGTACTTGAAAAAGAAATAGAGGCACCTGATTTCTGGGGGAATCCATCTCGGGCTCAGCAGGTGATGAAGCAATACAATACGCTAAAAAATGAAGTGGAATCTTGGCGTAGTTTTTCGCATCGCCTGAATGATGCTCTGGAGCTCGCGCAACTGGACGATGAGAGCCTGCGTGCTGAATTGGAAACAGAGATTTCTGCCATAGAATCAGAGTTGGAGAAGCGATCATTCACCGCGATGCTTTCAGGCAAATTTGATCATGACTCTGCAATTCTTGCTATCCATGCCGGCGCAGGCGGAACGGATTCACAGGATTGGGCCGCGATGCTCGAGCGGATGTATCTACGTTGGGCAGAATCGCGCGGCTATGAAACAGAAATGCTGGATATCACAGAGGGTGAGGAAGCGGGAATAAAGAGTGTGACGATTGCAGTTGATGGCGAATATGCATTTGGATATCTACGCTCTGAGAAGGGCGTTCATCGGCTTGTGCGGCTTTCCCCGTTCGATGCGGCTCATCGCCGCCATACGTCGTTCGCCCTGGTTGAGGTGCTGCCTCAAGTTGCAATGGATGAAGCCGAAATTGATATTGACCCTGGCGACATCAAATTGGATGTCTTTCGTTCGTCCGGCGCGGGTGGTCAGAATGTACAAAAGAATGCCACCGCCGTGCGAATTACACATCTGCCGACTGGAATTGTTGTGACCTGTCAGAACGAGCGCTCACAAACTCAGAATCGAGAATTTGCGATGCGCATTTTGCGCGCTCGCTTGTTGGAATTGAAACAGGCCGAAAAAGAGGAGGAGCGGGCCGTTTTACGTGGTGAGTATACAAAAGCCGAGTGGGGAAGCCAGATCAGATCTTACGTTTTGCACCCTTATCAAATGGTAAAGGATCATCGCACTGATTATGAAACTGGCAATACGCAAGCCGTACTGGATGGCAACCTGGATGAGTTTATGGAATCCTTCCTCCGCTCTCGCTCTGCGTCTTAAGGAGAATTATGTTTGAGACTGTTACAAAGCTTTCGGAGTTCATCTCTGGAACGATATTAAAACAACCAAATCGCACGATTGATCCATCTGAACCGCTCATCTCAAGTGGACTAATCGATTCATTTAGCCTGATGGACGTCGCTTTGTTTGTTGAAGATACCTTCGGTGTTCGTATTGAGGATACCGAGTTAAATACAGATACATTTGATAATTTGACTCAACTGGCAAGTTTGATCGAATCCCGCAAAGCATGACAACTTTTCCTGAGCGACTCAAATCGCTTCACGCTTCGCGGCGGACACCAGACCGGGCCGCCATTTATTTGCAACTCTCAGGTCGTGAAGACGTACCTATAACGTACGATCAACTTCTACATGGTTCAAATGCGTATGCCTCTACCTTAGCTCGGGTGGGAGTTAAACCTGGTGAAGTTGTCATCCTGATACTTCAACATGGCGAGGATTTGGTCTATTCATTTTGGGGGACAATATTGCATGGCGCAATCCCTTCCATCATGCCATTCCTCACCGAGAAGTTATCGCCAGAACGGTATCGAGCTGATTTATCTGCCCTGGTCTCAGTGACAAAACCTGCTGGAGTCATCACATATCCGGAGTTTGCGGAAGAGGTGAGGGCGGCATTGAAGCCTGGCGATTCAGTGCGTTCTGTGATCACCACTGATCAAATTGAAAGGCAAGCCGATATGAGTTTCGAAGGCTTGGCAGGATTTGCACGCAATCCTCAGGACATTGTCCTGCTGCAGCATTCCTCCGGGACTACTGGCTTACAAAAGGGAGTGGCTCTTTCACACCAAGCTGTATTCAATCAACTCGATTCTTATAGTAGATCATTGCTACTCAATGAAAATGATGTGATTGTTTCCTGGCTTCCCCTTTATCACGATATGGGGTTGATCGCCGGTTTCATCCTGCCGGTGTTAACCGGCCTGCCGCTTGTTCTTATGTCGCCATTCGATTGGGTGCGCGCCCCGTACAGGATGATGCAATCCATATCAAAATATCGTGGGACGTTGGTTTGGCTACCCAATTTTGCCTACAATTTTTCCGCTCAGAAAATCCGTGATCGCCATATTGAAGGCGTCAATCTATCTTCACTCCGTGCAGTAATTAACTGTTCTGAACCAGTGCGCTGGGAAAGTCATCAAGCTTTTTACGAAAGATTTAAAGGTTATGGATTGAGATATGAGTCGCTGCAGACATCATATGCTATGGCAGAGAATGTTTTCTGTGTAACCCAGAGCCCGTTGGGGAAGGAAACAGTTGTCGAGGAAATTGATCGGGAATCGTTCATGGTTGAACGCCTGGCAAAGAGTCCACTGGATGATCGTCCCTCCATGAAAATGATGTCTTCCGGTCGTCCCATTGAAAATGTCAAACTGAAAATCATCGATGAACACGGGCAGGACCTACCGGAGCGAATGATCGGCGAGATCGCCATTCAAAGTAATTGCATGCTGACTGGTTACTACAATCGCCCCGATCTTTCGGAAAAGGCTTTTTTTGATGGCTGGTATTTGACCGGCGATTATGGGTATATTTCCAATGGGGAAGTTTTCGTCTCAGGTCGTAAAAAGGATATGATCATCGTGGGAGGTAAGAATGTGTATCCGCAGGATTTGGAGATGCTAACCTATGAGGTCCCCGGTGTGCATGCAGGCCGGTCGGTGGCATTTGGTATGTTCGATGAGGCTCAGGGAACGGAGGAAGTAGTCATCATCGCGGAAGTGGATTCCGAAAACAACGAGGAACAGCAAAAGATCGCGGATGCAATCCGGCTCCACGTTACGAAGAATTCTTCCATTGCCTTGCGCTACGTCAAAGTTGTGGGACTCAAATGGATCTTAAAAACGTCCAGCGGGAAAACAGCTCGCTCCGCAAATAAAGAGAAATTTATGAAGGAATTGGAAGCAGATAAATAAAAACAGTCCCGTCAAACGGGACTGTTTTTATTCTGAGAGTTTATCCGCCAGTTGGGAGTCGCTTCTCGAGCGTGCGGCTCAGAATTTCATCCTGTTCCTGCGATCTATTGGATTTAGAGCGTTTCACTCTGAACGATTTTTCTTCATTTGCCTTATTGAGAGCTTCCTGCCATGCAACTTGCATGCCAGTCAGTTCTGGCTCTTTGGGTTCTTCCTGCTGGACAGTTTCTGCAGCTTCCTTTTCCTTTTTGGGACCGCGCTTTCCGCGACTCTTATTATCTTCCTTCTTCGCCGGCTTGAACTCTTCGATGACTGGTTCGAGTGCTTTCATGCTCAACTTGATCTGCTTCTTCTTGCGATTCACGTCCAACACTTTTGCCTCGACCTCATCGCCTTCCTTCACCACCTCGTTCGGGGTTTTTACATAACCTTGCGCCAACTCACTGACATGTACCATGCCAGGGCGCTCTGCGCCGATATCTACAAATGCGCCATACGGTTCAAGGCGGACAACTTTACCTTTCACGATCATATCTGGCTCGATCTCTTTCCATTCGAGGCCGAGAGGTTTGATCATTGTTAGCTCGATGCGGTCTTTCTTCACCCGTTTTACCCATACATCCACTGTTTGTCCTTCTTTCACAACATCTTCCACTTTGTTGATTGAGTCTTCACTCAATTGTGAAATATGGATAACGCCTGGTACATTTTGGCCCACGTCAACCAATGCACCTGCTAGGGTGGTTTTTAGTACTTTTCCACTTAACTTTGTTTTTGGTGCAAGCGTCGTTTCAGACGCGATAGTTTGTGTTTCCATGATTTACTCCTACAAGTTGGTTGAAATAATGCCAAAGATTAATTATACCTATATGACAAATATCAGTCAATGTGAGATAGGTTTTGCATAGTGCCGCATACTTATAAGAATTTGTACTGTTTAGTTACTCGTCAGTTCTGAATACTTAATGTATGTCCAAAAATATGACGCTGTGAACACACGGGTCTATTACATGATTTTATCTACTTGACCAATTTATCTCTGATGATGTATATTTACAGAACTTATGTCACTTTCGGAAACAAATATGCGAAAATATGTATAATTTCGACAAAACCGACATAAAAATTGTCAATTTGCTACTTGAAGATGGCCGCATGTCAGCTTCAGAGATATCTCGGCGTATCGGCGATATATCGGAGCGTGCTGCCCGTTATCGCATTGAGCGTATGGTCAATGAAGGTGTTGTGAGGATCAGTGCTGTAGCAAGGCCTCAGGCATTTGGATTAACCACAATAGCGGACGTCTGGATGGAGGTCGAATCGGATCACATCCTTTCAGTAGCAAAAAAGATGGCGGAATTCGATAACATCAGCTATGTGGCCTGTGGGATTGGGGAATCGGATGTGAGCATTCAAATCGTTGCAAAGGATACCGCAGAGATCTATCACTTTGTTACTGAGGTGGTTCGAAAAGTACCCGGTGTACGTAAAACAACAACATCCATCGTGCCGCTTATCCTCAAGGATGTGTATCAATGGCGCATCCCAGAGAAGGTCGTGCAAGAGATATCCGATGGTGAAATTTCAGCGACAACAGACTAATCCATTGGGAGAAAATCCATGTTTGGTGAGAAGTCACATGCCTTGCAAAAACGTGCCCAGGAAGTGATGCCGCTAGGTGTAAATTCAAATTTCCGATTTTGGGGGGATGGAATTACGCCCTATGTGGAAAAAGCAAAGGGTGCGTATCTTTGGGATGTGGATGGAAACAAATATATTGACTATCGCCTGGCATTCGGTCCGATCATTCTTGGTCACTCGTATGACGAAGTCGATCAAAAAGTAATTGAGGAAATTCAGCGGGGACTTCTTTTTGCCATGACAGGTGAGCTAGAAATTGCAGTAGTGGAAATGATCGTAGAAATGGCTCCCGCAGTGGAGATGGTGCGTCTCGCATGTTCCGGTACCGAAGCGACTATGCACGCGATTCGTGTGGCACGAGCGTACACTGGTCGTGACCTTATCTTGAAGTTTGAAGGTAATTATCATGGGTTTCATGATCACACTTTATGGTCAACGTACGCGCCTGCTGAGGCATATGGAAATCGCCGTAGTCCGATTCCCGTGCCAGCGTCGTCTGGAATCCCCAAGGGCATGCGTGAGTTCATCATTACGTTGCCTTTCAATGATTTCGAAGGCTTTGAGCGTGTGATGCGTTCCTATGGCGAACAGATCGCGGCTGTGATCTCTGAACCGTGTCAGGGTAACTGCGCGGCGATTAATCCACAGGATGGATTTCTAGAACTTCTTCGTAAGAAAACAGAAGAATATGGTTGTGTCTTTATTCTGGATGAAGTAAAGACGGGATTTCGCATCGCCAATGGAGGCGCGCAGGAATATTACGGCATTAAACCGGATCTTGCGACATATGCCAAAGCCCTCGGCAACGGCTATCCTGTTGCGGCGTTTGGCGGCAAGAAAGAGATTATGTCAATTATTGGGCAGGGAGTGGCCCAGGGTGGGTGTTAATCATACGGGATTCTGCGGGCAACATCCATGGCTGCCAACCGTACGCGGTAAGGAGGCTCCCTCGTATTTTTTTCATGTAACCCATAAGACAAACTAAGGCTACGCCCGTTTTGCTGGCTTCGTGGGCAATTGCTTCGGATTCTTGCAGTGTTTGTTCGCCTTTTGCGCCTGGCCCCTCGGGGTGAGTTATCCCGCTAATACGCAACACAGGAATATTCAAACCGTACTGCTGGTT
>DAINRK010000273.1:0-6335 GCA_036741855.1 Anaerolineales bacterium | reverse complement strand
CTGGCGTTGGAAGCACAGGTCGCGCTAACGCTGCATACACTCGGTGGATTATCTACGCCGGAGGTAGCGCGGGCGTTCCTCGTCTCCGAACCGACGATGGCACAACGGCTTGCACGAGCGCGCAAGAAAATTCGCGACGCCGGCATCCCTTATCGGGTGCCGCCTGCTGATCTGCTGCCCGAACGCCTGGATGCGCTACTGGCGGTCATCTATCTGATCTTCAATGAGGGGTACGCGGCGAGCAGCGGTGATACCCTAACGCGTCAGGAATTATGTGGCGAGGCAATTCGTCTCGGTCGTGTGCTGCTGCACTTATTACCTCAGAGTGCTGAAGGGCGCGGTTTGTTGGCGTTGATGTTGTTGCATGATTCACGTCGTGAGGCGCGCTTGAATGAGGCGGGTGAGCTTGTCTTGCTAAACGAGCAGGATCGTTCCCGATGGGATAAGGCAAAAATTGAAGAAGGAATTGCCATCTTAGATGAGGCGCTTGCCCTTTATAATCCGGGACCGTATCAGGTGCAGGCCGCAATCAGCGCCTTACACGCCGAAGCACGTACAGGGGATGCGACCGATTGGCATCAGATCGCGGCCCTCTATGATTCGCTGGCAAGGATGACTCCGTCCGTGGTAGTCGAGGTCAATCGAGCAGTAGCAATTGCGATGGCGCGCGGCGCACAAGAGGGCTTGCAGTTGTTGTTGCACTTCGAAAGTCAGGCGGATGGATATTATCCATATCACGCGGCGCGCGCTGATCTCTTGCGTCGGACGAACCAACGAGATGCAGCTGCCGATGCGTACGAGCGAGCGCTCACCCTGTGTGGAAACAGTGCCGAGCGCGCCTATCTTCAGCGACGACTGGACGAGATGCTCAAGGATACAATATGAGCAAAACGAAATATACAATTGAACCAATTGGATTTGTCCGCTCTAAATTGACCCAACTCGACGACGCGCCGATGCAGGGAGATGAAGGCGCGCCTGATGCCTGGCTGGAGCTTATACCAGATGTAGCACAGGGATTGCTTGGCATTAAGGTTGGCGACGAACTCATTATGTTAACGTGGCTCCACCTCGCTGAACGTGATGTTCTGCAAGTACATCCACGCGGCGACCTCAATCGACCATTAACTGGTGTATTCGCAACGCGTTCACCAGACCGACCCAACCCGGTGGGCCTGCATCGCGTTTCTGTCATAGAGGTGACGAAACAGAAATTACGGGTCGCACCATTGGAAGCGATCGATGGAACTCCAATCGTCGATATAAAACCGGTGCTCTCGTCTGACCCTTCAGATCGATAGACGACTTTATGGACTCCCGAAAATTTCGCTACTGCTTTTGCGCGATAAATACATAAATATGAACGCTCTCGACTTTTGAGGGCGTTCTGATTTTGATCATACCTTTTATCCCAACATCGGTGTTGACGAGCACAATTTTGAATATAATCCATTATGCAGAACGATTGAATATGATCTAAAGTTCGGCAGCCGGCAACAAGCTCGTCTAATAGAAAGGTAATTCAAATGAGCAAGATTACTGTTTTCACGAACCTGACTCTCGATGGAGTCATGCAGGCACCTGGCAGACCAGAGGAAGACACGCGCGGTGACTTCAAGCACGGTGGCTGGGCAGCACCTTTTGCCGCGATGTCGGAAGCTGGAGATTCACTGGCTTTCACGGGCGCCCTATTATTTGGGCGGCGGACATACGAGGATTTCTACTCCTTTTGGCCAAATCAAAAGGACAACCCTTTCACAGAAATACTCAATAATGTTCAAAAGTATGTTGCTTCTACGACTCTTGAAGAGCCACTCCCGTGGAGCAATTCAATCCTCCTAAAAGGTGACGCGACCAAAGCCTTATCCCAAGTGAAGGCGGAGCAGGAGAAAGATTTCCTGATATTCGGAAGTGGAGTGCTAGTTCAGTCACTCATGAAGGAAAACCTGATCGATGAATATGTACTCCTGATCCACCCTTTGATTCTCGGCTCGGGGCGGCGACTCTTTCCCGATGGAGGCGTATTCACTGCTCTAAATCTTCAGAACACGAAGACGACGAGCAAGGGTGTTGTAATCGCTACCTATAAGCCAACAAATAGAGTTCCTGAAATCCCTGGCGAATAAGAATCCAAAAGGAAAGAGCATGAAAAGTAAGAAAACCCAATTCAAATCCATTGACGAGTATATTGCAACTTTCCCCGATAACATGCAAAAAATACTGGAAGAATTAAGATCCACTATAAAAGCCGCTGCTCCTGATGCAGGTGAGACAATTAGTTACAACATACCGACCTTCACTTTGAACGGCAAATATTTAATTTACTTTGCCGGGTGGAAGAATCATATATCACTGTACCCGATTCCCATAGGCACGGACGCCTTCAATAAACAAGTATCGAAATATGTGGAAGGAAAAGGCACGCTACAATTCCCGATAGACAAACCCCTGCCAATGAAGTTGATCGCCAAAATCGTCAAATTGAAGGTTGCGGAAAATCGAAAAAGTGCCGATAAGAAAAAATATTAGCTCACGTAAACGCTCTCGACCTTTAGAGCATAGTAATTAGACTTCTGCTTATCTTGCTGAAGAACACACTTTGGTTCGAATAATAATTTCTACGAACGGTACAGGCCTGAACTAAGGAGAAAACCATGGACTCCCGAGAGCAGAAATATGTGATTGCTGATACTCATTTCAGCGAAGAGCCGGAGATTGGACGCTGGCTGTGGGCACTTCAAGATACCCGCCGAAGAACGATGAGTGGGCTTGAGGGACTGACCCAGGCGATAATCGACTGGCTACCGCCCAACAACGAAAGTAGTATCGGAACTGTTCTGTATCATATTGCCCTCATTGAAGTTGATTGGCTTTACACGGAGGTACTTGAACAGCCAATTCCACAAGAAATTCTTGTGTTATTTCCATATGATGACCGAGACGAGCAGGGCCATTTAACCCAAGTCAGGGGCTTCAGTTTAGAACAACATCTCGGACGACTCGAAAGCGTGAGACGCTTAATACTCGATGTGTTTCAGCAGATGAATCTTGACGAGTTCCGTCGCATCCGTTCGTTGGCCCAGTATGATGTGTCGCCGGAGTGGGTGCTCCATCACTGGATGCAGCATGAAGCTGAACATCGCAGTCAGATTGGGGCGCTTCGAACTGCAGCGGCGCGTAATCTTGCCCAGGGATAGACCTATCCAGTACTCGCTAGTGCTGAATTAAAGAACATATCAGCTGTAGACCTGGAATTAAGATCAACATTGTCCATCATGGAGGTTTGACATGTCAACACCACGAACGAACTCCGGCTTTGTTAATATCGGTAATGCACGGATCTATTACGAAATTGCGGGCGAAGGAATCCCCTTTGTCATGATTCATGCTGGCGTGGCTGATAGCCGCCAGTGGAATAACGAGTTCGCATTTTTTGCTCAAAGCTACCAAGTTGTCCGGTATGATATGCGCGGGTATGGAAACAGTGAACCCGTCGAAGGCGAGTTTACTCACATGCGTGACCTGGTTGGCCTACTGGATGCGCTCAACCTCCATGAGCCCCTGATAATAATGGGATGTTCGATGGGAGGAGGCCTGGCCATGGATTTTGCCTTGGCACATCCGGCCAGGATCAAAGCACTGATTATGGTCGGATCAGCCCCCAGCGGACTCCAACTGGATGTACCACCCTCTCCCAAGTTTGCTGAGGCAGAGAAAGCATTCGAAGCGGGGGATTTGGACAAAGTCGCGGAAATCGAAACGCAGATCTGGTTTGATGGCTCCGGCCGCACACCTGAACAAGTGAACCAGGAGATGCGCGCGTTGCTCTATGAAATGAATCGCAAGGCTCTGGAGTATGAATCCAGGAACCTGGGCAAACGGCTACCGAATGCCGACGTACAAGCAGTTGACCGCTTACATGAACTCAACATTCCTCTTCTGATCGTCCTTGGCAATCATGACACAGCCTATATTCGAGCTGCTTCTGACTATATGTTGGAAAAACTACCGTCCGCCAGAAAGGCCGAAATCGATGACGCCGCGCACTTGCCCAATATGGATCAGCCTCCCGAGTTCCAGGCGATCGTCGATGCCTTTCTAAAGAGTCTTCCTGGCTAAATTACTCAACTGAAGATCATCTGCTCACCAAAGAGGAGGATATGTCTGCCGTTGAAAAACGCCCTATTCCCGCAAACACCTTGCTGGATCAATATTCAATGAGTGGGGCCTATGTAGACTGTTACTCGACCGAGATTTCTGGGAAAGTTTCTTTCCCTGATTTTGTTTTTGCATTCTATACATCACCCCTCTTTAAGCTTGAGAGATTAATCTTAAAGTCGACAGTCTCTAAACCTTCAACGGATACTCAAGCGAGACAATTGGCGAATGGCGAAATTGAGAAGTTTGCGGCATGGCGCGTAGAAAACCGAAGTGAAAACGAAATATTGATGTGTGATTACCTGGGGCGCACTCGGTCCTGGCTGATGGTACTGCCTGTAAATTCAGCTCATGGTGATCGAACGCGATTGTATTTTGGGACCGCAATTGTGCCGATGCAGATCTCGAAAACAGGTGAATCCTCTATTGAAATTGGATATCAAGCATTATTAGGATTCCATAAGATTTACTCAAGGCTGCTCTTGTATTTTGCAAAGTTGCGTCTCAGGAGGCTATACTAGCTTCAAAATTATCAAAAGGAGAGCGGATGAAGAAGTCAAGCATTCTGGTCTTAAGTCTCATTTTCGGCTCTGTAAGCAGCTTTGCAACGGCTTGCACGATCAGCACTACACAGATCTTGACGGCCACACCGACGCCCAACATGACGCCAACTGGTACTTCCGATGAAAAATCTCTTATCACCACTACAGGAAGTTTTTTCGCGCTTTCCGTAGCAGATATTAATGAGAGCGCGAACTGGTATTCGGAAAAGCTTGGTCTGAAGATCGTCATGCAGCCGCCGAAGGCAAATCAATCCACAGTTGTCGTACTGGAGGGTGGTGGGTTGATCGTTGAATTGATCCAACATGATGAGGCAAAGCCCTTGAGTGAGATCGCTCCGACAATACAAAACAAGATGCTGATCCATGGAATTGTCAAAGTTGGTGTCATCGTTGACAACTTCGATACTACTGTCGCAGGTCTGAAAGAGCGAAATGTATCAATCGTCTTGGGACCGTTCCCCGCTACAGCAGATCAAAGAGCCAACATAATCATACAAGACAATGAGGGGAATCTTATCCAGTTCTTTGGGAAATGACTTTGAATAGAGTCCAGCTTGTTTTTTCGACAGTCTCAGTAGCTAAGTAATTTATAATTGGACTATGGCTACACCAATTTTAGCCACAAAACTTTATGTCCCACCACCCCGGTCCAAAGTTGTCCTCCGCCCTCGCTTAGTTGAGCGATTGAATGAAGGTCTGAACCGCAAACTGACTATTATCTCTGCTCCCGCTGGCTTTGGCAAAACGACCCTGATAAGCGAATGGATCACCAGTAGTGAACATCCCGTCGCCTGGCTTTCGCTGGACGAAGGAGATAACGATCCCGCGCGCTTTCTATCGTATTTCGTCTCTGCGTTGCAGACCATTGAGGCCGGCGTTGGAACAGGTGTATTGAGTACCCTTCAATCACCGCAACCCCCGTCGATAGAATCAATTCTAATCCCCCTGCTCAATGAAATTGCCGTCATCCCAGACGATTTTACGCTTGTCCTGGACGACTACCATGTTATCGACGCCAGGCCCATTGACAATGCGCTATCTCTTTTACTTGAGCGCCTCCCACCGCAAATGCATCTTGCGATCGCCACACGCGAGGATCCCGATCTGCCACTGACTCGATTACGCGCCGGTGACCAATTGACCGAACTACGCGTCAGCGACTTGCGGTTCACTCTCTCCGAATCGGCCGAATTTCTCAGGGAGACGATGGGGCTGCATCTCTCAATAGAAGATATCGAGGATTTGGAAACCCGCACCGAAGGCTGGGTCGTTGGCCTGCAATTGGCCGCGATTTCAATGCAGGGAGTCAAAGACACCACCAGCTTCATCAAATCATTTACTGGCAGCCATCATTTTATACTGGATTATCTGCTTGAAGAAGCTTTGCAAAAGCAACCCAAAAGCCTCCAGACTTTCTTGTTACGCACATCCATCCTTGAACGACTTTGCGGACCGTTATGTGATGCGCTTCTAGCCGCGCCTGCGGGTTCCGGCCAAAAGACTCTCGAGCACCTCGAACAAATCAATATGTTCATTATCCCGTTGGATAACGAGCGGCATTGGTATCGCTATCACCATCTCTTTGCCGATCTGTTGCGACAGCGACTTCTCCAA
>DAINRK010000272.1:0-6366 GCA_036741855.1 Anaerolineales bacterium | reverse complement strand
GGCTTTGTCTCCACTCGTTTTAATGGTACAGACGGCGTTTCGTTGGAAACGCGCAAATGGGCGCATGTTTTGCAAAGCTTGGGACACAGCGTGTATTACTTCGCAGGGAAATCTGACCAGCCGAAAGAAATCAGTTTTGTTGTGCCTGAAGCACATTTTCAGCATCAAGATGTGCAGGAGATCGCCAATATCTCATACAGGTCCAAGACCCGTCCTCAGAAGATCACGCACCGAATCCATGAATTGAGGAGCCACCTCAAGGATCGTCTCCATGATTTCATCAAGAAATTTGATGTCGAATTGTTGATTGTCGAAAACGCCCTTTCGATTCCGATGAATATCCCTCTCGGTCTCGCTATCGCCGAACTGATTGCTGAAACGGATATACCGGTCATCGGGCATCACCACGATTTTTTCTGGGAACGAAAACGTTTTCTGGTCAACTGTATTGGGGATTATCTTGAGATGGCTTTCCCACCGCGCCTGCCCAGCATCCATCATGTGGTGATCAATTCACTGGCTGCTACTGAGATGGGCAAACGACGCGGGATCAACGTGACGGTCATGCCAAATGTGATGGATTTTGACAATCCGCCTGACCCGCCAGATGAATACACCGAGTCGCTTCGCGCGGACCTGGGAGTTAATCCCGATGAATATTTCTTTCTCCAGCCGACACGTCCACTCCAGCGTAAAGGTATAGAATATGCCTTTGAATTGATCCGCAGGTTGGGAGCAAACGCGCGGCTGGTGATATCCCATGCAGGCGGGGATGAGGGAAACGAGTATAGAGAACATATACGGATTTATGCCGAGTTGCTCAATGTGCGTGTCAATTTTGTTTCTGACATCATTGACACAGAACGCGGCACTACGAAAGATGGCCGTAAGATCTATGCCCTGGGTGATGTTTATCCTCAGGCAGACCTGATTACATTTCCATCACTCCTTGAAGGGTTTGGCAACGCTTTTTTGGAAGCCGTTTATTATCGCCGGCCAATCTTTGTCAACAACTACACTATCTATTCGATAGATATCAAGCCAAAAGGATTCCAGGCTGTAGATTTTAATGGCTTTGTTACCGAAGAGACCGTTAAGCACGTTCAAAAAATTCTGAAGGATCGTGAACATACTGAAGAAATGACAGAGCATAACTACAAACTGGGGAAGCAATATTACTCGTTCACAGTGCTTGAACAGCAATTGCAGATATTATTGCATGCTTGTTTTAGCCGCGAAAGGTAGGCCGATGTCTTTGAGATTTCGATATGAAAGTAGCGCATCGGACTGAGAGCCATCCGCACCGAGCGGCTGAAGTAACTTGGTAAATTGATACATTAAGAACCACCATCTTGTCAGCTGAGAGGAGAAATTCATGACACGACAAGTACGTACGTTTGCACAAGGGGCACTTTGGGCTTTACCGGTTTGGGCAGCTATGCTGTTCTTCAGCACACTCACCCATCAACCAGATCCCCAATCGAACTTCGCTGATTTTGCCGCCTACGTTACTACGACCCGTTTTCTATTGTCCCATTTGATCAATAGTATTACAGGCGCGGCGGTTGGTTCAATAGGCGTCGTTGGGTTGATGCTGTATCTACAGGACTCGAAAGTCGCGGGCAGGGCAATCACTGGCATGGTCGCTGCGGTGGTGTCGAACACGCTCGTTTCCTCAATTTTCGGTGTTGCTGCATTCGGTCAGACGGCCATGGGTCGCATGTTTCTGGCAGGACAGCAATCCGCGGCCGACTTCTATCCCGAAGTATACAATGGCACATTATTTGGCACTGCGGTTATCGCTCTCCTGCTATTCATCATCGGAGGAGTGTTCATTGGAAATGCCATCACTACATCAGGATTCTTTCCACGCTGGACGGGATGGGTATATGCAATCAGTATTGTCGTCTTTGTGCTTAGCAACTTTCTTCTGGATATAGGACAGAGCATTGCATCGGCTCTGCTGTTCATAGCAACGATTACGATCGCATGGAATGCAGGTCGACTGGATCACAACTAAGACAATCCAGCTGGGATTTCCCAGGACCTTATACTCACGCCATGCTGTCAATCCCGTGGAATGTTGAATAATGAGAAGCCTCTGAACATGTAATATTTCAGAGGCTTTGTTCTTTACTTTCCGAAAACCACTCTGATGCAGCCTCCATTAGCGTGCGTTGGCGCCCAGCGGCAAGGCATAAAATATCACAAGGGCGATCGTCATTCCTAACGCGAGCGGTACGCTAAAGTATGCAATCGCGAAGCACAGAAGATAAACTGGAGGGCCCAACGTGTAGGCGCGATTGATGGAATGCACTTCATCTTCAGAAACATCCTGCGCGAGCAGACGATGACCGTGCGCCGCATAACGCCATAGAAGGTTAAAGAAAATCGCGATGACGAAAAAATTTCCCATATATACCATGGCTGCAACTCTCTGTTCGCTATGCCCGATATATTCCGCCAGCAATGAGGTCGTAAATGGCACGACCGTCGCACCCAAGAGCAACAATGCATTGAAGACCAGCAGTAAATGGTCGGAGCGTTTGATGAGTGTAAATAATTTGTGGTGGTTTATCCACATGATACCGATCAACGCAAAACTGGTAAGGAACGCGAGATAGGACGGCCACTGTTTTAGCAATGCGTCACCCAGTGTTGTCGTTTCAGGCAGATCGCGGGGCACATGCACATCCAGTATGAGCAGAGTAATTGCAATTGCAAATACGCCGTCGCTAAAGGCTTCGACGCGTCCCGTTTCTTTCTCCTCTCTTGCTTCGATTTCCTTTTGATTCATGCATACTCCTGCCGACCAAATCTGTCAGTTCACTCAAAGCATGAGTGATCCTTCGTCGGCATGTATTAATTTTACTCTTTTCAGAAGTCCCACACAAAGCTATCTGCTCGTTTTGAAATTACCTGCGGTTATACTCATGACATGATAATCGAAATCATCCTACGCGACGTAACCGAATCTGATCTCCCCATCTTCTACGAGCAGCAACTCGATCCTGAAGCGACTCAGATGGCAGCATTCCCATCGAGGGATAGGGAGTCTTTCATGGCACATTGGGCGAAGATCATGGCAAATGACTCGAATATATTGAAGACAATTCTCTTCCAAGATCAAGTCGCCGGAAATATTGTGAGTTGGGGTCAAGCCAGCGAAAGAGAAGTTGGTTATTGGCTTGGCAGGAATTTTTGGGGTAAAGGGATTGCAACTAAGGCGTTGACAGAGTTTTTGATAATTGAAAAGATACGTCCGCTGGTGGCACATGTTGTAAAGCATAACATCGGTTCGAGGCGAGTGCTCGAGAAATGTGGGTTTACACTTTCCAAGGAAGAAATTGAGGAAGTCATTTTAAAGTTAGTTTAATAGATAGCCCGGCGTAGTAAAATCAAACAACCACCTCGGCTTGTATTATCATCACCGATATCAGAAATTCCTGACTGTCGATCCCATTCGATATGAACTACACCGAATCAAAGGTATCATTTTTATTGCAGAGAATTGCTCTGGTAATTTTTGCCTTTCTGCCGCTTGGATTGGCTTTGTACTACCAGGCTCGATATCTGTTCGACACGTGGGATGCTTTTTTATTCGTCCGCATTGGACTCATCACGGGAATACTACTTATCCCCGTGATTGCAATTGTAGTCAAAGATGACCTCTGGGCATCGATCGAACGAACTGGCTACGCGCCGCTTTTATGGGTTGTCCTTCTTGGAGTTGCAGTGCGCCTGATCGCGCTTCCCTTACTCAGCACGAACTTCACATCTGATTTTGAGGATATACACAATTTTGCAACAGACGTGGTTTCAGGAAAGCCTTTCGCAAACCTCGCCAACTATCCGAGCATCCCCTGGGCGACCCACCTTAATATGACCGGCTTGGTCTTATCCCTAGTTTATAGGATATTTGGAGCCGGCTTTACGACAGCGAAGATGTTTATGGTGGTTATGTCTGGATTAACAATCTGGTTCGTCTATTTGGCAGGCAAGGATCTGGCAAACGCGCGCACAGGGTTTGTTGCAGCCAGCCTGTATGGCACGCTTCCATCATTGATTGGATACACTGGAATCCCGTCTGGCGAAAATATTGCGCTACCCCTCATCACGCTGGCAATTCTATTTTATATTCGCGCACAGAGAAATGAAAATTACAAACTTTCCCGCTCCATTGTTATGTATGTACTTTGCGGGATCATCATCGCGCTTGTGGACTGGTTTCGTCCAGGCGGGATCATCCTGATTGCTGCATTGGTCATTTCAGATTTGCTTTACATGACCAGAGATAGTGTTTTTCCCTATCGCCTCGCCACTTTGAGCGGATTGGTGATCAGTTACTTGATCGTGAGCGCCATGTCGGTGGTCATCTCTGAAAATTTTTTTCAGAGGCCTGTTTTGTCCACCTCACAAAAAATTGGGTACTTTGTTCTTATTGGATTAAATCCCGCTCATGAGGGTGAGATCAATCTTGAAGACAGGGATATAGCATTCGAAGTCTATGATCGGTTCAAGGATGATAATTCCGCTGCAAACAACTATTTAATACAATTGGCCATGCAAAGATTACATGGGGAATCGATCGTGGATCTATTCAGGTCAAAATTTATCCTGGCATGGTCAAACCACAAACAGATTTTCGACATGGCACTGAACGGTTCCAATGACCAGGAGCTTGTAGGCGTGTTGAGCGCCATTGAGGGCTTGGTGTATCTGTTGATTACTGCCTTCGCAGGCGTAAATGTTTACGCGTCCCTGGTCAAAAGGTCGCATCCAGCAGTGTTTGCCATGCAATTGTTTATTCTAGGCTCAACACTGGGGCTATTGATTTTGGAAGTCCAGAATCGTTATACGATCATCACGTTTCCATATATGATATTGCTTGGTTCCCTGGGCATGGTGGACGCTTTTTCATTTGTGTTCAAGGCCGCAGGGTCAAAAGATCCGCCAGGATTGATTGAAAACTCAGCATGACGGACAACGTTCCAGTGCGGAAGGAACGGAAGTTGAAGAATTGATTTTGAAACTTGCTAGAATCTGATTTCGGCCAAAATTGGAATATGTCAGAAAAAGGTCAATATGAAAATTATCGGAAGAAAATATTCCGACACAACAGACTTAGAAGCAATGGCCGCTCTCGTCCGTGAATTCCCTGCCGGGAATTTACATGTAGTGGATTTGCCTTATCGATTTAGTTCGTGGTCTTTTGATCATCCTGAAAATATCAGGCTTTGGACAGATGAAAATGGTCAATTATTCGCATGGGCAATTCTGCAAGTCCCATTTTGGAAAATTGACTATGCTTACCATCCTGAATTTCAGCATACATTGCATCCACAGATTCTGAAATGGGCGAATAAACAGGCACGTAAAATTGTCGGCACACCCAGCGGACACCCGTCGTGGTTTGTGCCAGTTCTGGCGAGTCAAACTGATCGTATCCGCGATTTGGAGGAAACTGGATTCACATCACAGGAAAATGTTGGTGAAAATTCGTGGTCACAGGTTTTGATGGAACATTCCATGCCATTTTCCTTAAAAGAATTCTCTTTACCAACCAGTTTTACGATTCGTCTGCTGAATGGCACAAGCGAAGTGGGCCCATATGTCGAATTGCATCGGGCTGTGTTCGAGAGCAAAAACATGACGACCGAATGGCGGCAGCGCACGTTGCAACGCCCGGAATATATCCCTGATTTGGATCTAATCATCGCTGCGCCAGATGGTCAGCTTGCAGCGTTTTGTATTGGCTGGCTTGCGAAAGATATGAACGGAGAGATCAGCGGTCAGATCGAACCGCTAGGTGTCCATGCTGATTTTCGCAAATTGGGTTTGGGAAAGGCGATTCTTTCGGATGTGTTGCGACGGTTGTATTCCAAAGGTGCGAAGCAAATCTACGTACAAACAGATAACTATCGGAATGCCGCGTTCGGGCTTTATGAGTCGGCTGGTTTTCGGGTGATACAGAACATCATCATGTATCGAAGAGATTATTAAGTTGTCTTATGTAGAAGATAAGTTGCCAGGCTTCCCCGCTTGGGTGGCATCTCATAAACAAAGATCAGATCATGCTCATCGAAATTGGATGGCTCCCACTCGTGGAAGTCTGCTGATATTGAAATTACTCGCGTACCCGGTTTCAGTTGTTTTTCCAAATGGGAAGCTACCTTCAACACTTCCTGTGAAGTAGCATAAAGGAAAACGACATCCGCATCATGCAGATCTACATTAAGGTAGTTTCCCCATTGCACCCGGATCTTCGTACTAAAGCCGCTGGCCAGGGCGCGCAGCCAGATGAAGGCGCATTGAACGGGTCCCACTTCGATCCCTACTGCATTTGCTCCAAATTCGCCGGCCGCG
>DAINRK010000271.1:0-6389 GCA_036741855.1 Anaerolineales bacterium | reverse complement strand
GAGATGATGGGCTTGCCGCAATCCCAGCTCACCACTTCCTATTACTTCCCCTGGTACAACAACCTCGATCTCGATACACAATTGAGATTCGGCATACCCTAATCCATCAGATCAACTTCACCTCATCCAACGAATACTGGCAGCCACATGGCTGCCAGTATTTTTTTATTCAGTAATACAACTATTAGGCAATTGTCTTAAGCGAATCAGGTCCTACTGTCAAGACAGGACCATTTCAAACAAAGAGGACAGGTTTATCACCTGTCCTCTTTGAATCACTTTATCTCACGGACAATCCAGTGTGTAACTGATTTGCTGTTCTATCTTCTCACTACGACCTACCACACCGCCTGAACGGCTAAGCCCGATGAACTGATAATCAAACCATGCATTTTCTTTTCGGAAATTGGGACTAACGTTATCTCCTGAAAAGATAAGTGTGAAGTTTCCATTCGCATCGGGAAGCATTCTGCCGGCGTTTTGCCAATCAAAAACAGCACCTGTGGCGCGATCCTGGGTTCTATAATAGAAATCTACTAACGCAATGTTGGCGTCGGTTGGCGTTACATTAAAAGTAATATCCCTGCTAAGCTGACACCTAAGCGAGAATGCATTTGCCGTACGCGTCATGTTCACAAACCAACCCGCGCCTAGCGCATTATCGACAGCAACTGGTCCACCACTGACTGTAGGTACTACAACTTCCGCTGTTGGAGCAGGTGGCTGAGTTGGTGGGACAGCTGTTGGCGGAATCGCTGTAGGTGGAGGAACTTCTGTTGGGGCTTGCGTTGGTATAACAGTCACGACCACAGTTTCCACAATAACAAGTGGGGTTGCAGTTGGCTCAGGCGGAGCGATGGTGGGTTGGACAGGTTGTTCTGTCGCCGGTGCAGCACACGCGGTCAAAGCAACTGCAAGGAAAAGAATAAATATTTTTTTCATTTGAATCACTCCTTTTGTTTAGAACATTCTATAACAGTCAAGCCTCTGTTCCCTTTTCAGGTCTGAAAAGAGGACTAATCTACTAACCGGTATGAGGCCGCATTTTATACTTTTCATTCATGTAAACTCGGTTATAATTTTTTTATGCTTACTCCATTGAGTCTTACGCCTCAGCAAATCGAATCCGCGTTGGATCGTATTCTCTTAAGAGTGCAAAAGCCTGGACGATATGTAGGCGGAGAACTCAACAGCATTCAGAAAGATTGGGATAGCATCCAAACCAAAGTTGCATTTGTTTTCCCCGATATTTATGATATTGGTGTATCCAACGTTGGACTCAAAATTCTTTATGATCAGGTGAATCAACGGGAGGACGCCCTTGCGGAACGCGCCTATGCGCCCTGGTCCGACATGGAAACTCTCATGCGTGAGATTGGGATTCCGCTTTATACACTCGAATCGAAACGACCCTTGGCCTGCTTCGACCTCATTGGCTTTTCCCTCCCCTATGAGACGCTTTACACAAACACGCTTAACATCCTCGATCTTGCTGGGATTCCCGTTCGCTCACTGGATCGCAACGAGACACATCCCATTATCATTGCAGGCGGGCATTCGACGATGAATCCCGAACCTATGCACGCGTTCATGGATGCATTTGTGATTGGAGAGGGGGAAGAGGTGATCCATGACATTATCGAGGTTGTGAAGAAGTGGAACCTGGAACGCGAAAATCCACGTTCGACTTTCCATCGAGAAGATGTACTATACCAATTGGCTAAAATCCAGGGTGTCTACGTGCCCCGTTTTTATGAAGCTTATTATCTCGAAGACGGAACCGTCTCGCACATCGAACCAACTATTTCTGATGTTCCAAAAATTATCACGAAGCGCATTGTAGCCAAACTACCTCCCCCGCCTACAAAATTCATCATTCCAAATATTGATATCGTTCACAACCGCGTGTCGGTGGAGATCATGCGTGGGTGCACGCGCGGGTGTAGATTCTGTCATGCGGGGATGATCACGCGTCCGGTCCGCGAAAGAAGCGTGGATGAAATCCTGGAGGCGGCAGAAGAGGCGATCAAAAATACGGGCTTTGAAGAACTGGCGCTTCTATCCTTGTCATCGTCCGATTACACAGATGTGTTGGAACTGGTCACAAGGGTTGGCGAGAAGTTTGGCGGCACGCATCTTAAAGTATCCCTGCCCTCCCTGCGGATCGAATCTGTTTCAATTGACCTGATGGAAAAACTCAGAGGCAACCGTGCAGGTGGATTCACCCTCGCACCCGAAGCTGCTACCGAACGCATGCGGCGAATCATCAATAAGTATATTTCTGATGAAGACATCATCAATACGACACGCGAGATTTATGCACGTGGTTGGACCACGATCAAGCTATATTTCATGATCGGACATCCGAGCGAAACACTGGAAGACGTTCAGGCGATTGCGGATTTATGCAAGCGCGTGATTACAGAGGGTAGAAAAGTAGCCGGGATGAAAGTAAAGTTGAATGCCGGCGTAAGCACGTTTGTGCCAAAATCCCAGACACCATTCCAATGGGTCTCCTGCGATACTCCGGAACAGATCAAAGCCAAGCAGGCATTGCTCAGGCGTGAGCTGCGTGATAAGAACATCAAAGTGAGTTGGACAGAAGCCGAAGATTCATTTTTAGAAGCATGGCTTTCGCGCGGTGACAGAAAAATGGCAGAGGTGGTTTACACTGCCTGGAAGAATGGCGCGAAGTTCGACGCATGGCAAGATGGAGGTAGTTACAGTAAATGGATCGCGGCTTTTGAAGAACATGGGCTGGACCCGGTCTTCTATACACATCGACAGCGGCGTACCGATGAGGTTTTCCCGTGGGAGCATATCACGGCCGCGGTTCGGAAGAATTTCCTCTTCCAGGATTTCAGGCAATCGCTCGAAGGACAGATCCGCGTTGACTGCCGCTTAAATTGTTTTGCCTGTGGTATCCTGCCGACATTCGCGGATATGAGACGCGAGAATCCGGGCGAGGTCTGGAAGTGCCCCGATGTAAAATCGCCTGTTTCCTCCAACCGCTATGCAATGTCCAGTCTTAAGTTGCCGATTGTTGGGGATTAACTTATGCATCATCATCCAATGAAACGATACTTTGTCCGTCCTGCCAAACCTGGTGACCTCGAAGCCGTCTACGAGCTTATCGCAAAACAAAATACGGTGGATTATGGTAATGCGTTGAGGACAGTTGATGATTTACGCAAATCGTGGGAAACTATCAACATTGAAGATGTCACCTGCACCGCACATGCAGATGGTAATCTGGCGGGCTATGCCGAACTGCTGGAAGGCGACTCATTGTATATTTACCTGGCTGATCGCGGCAATACTGACCTTGCCTTTCAGTTGATGACCATATTGGAAGAAAAGGCTCTTGCGCACAAAACAGAAACGATCAAACTTTTTGCGAAAATTAGTGAGAAGAACAATACTCTCCTACAGCTCTTCGCTTCAAAGGGATATCGATCCAACCTGTCGTTCCTCACTATGGAACTGCTCATGGACGCGCCGCCCCCTGCCCCACAATGGCCCGAGGGAATTGCTGTGCGTACTTTTGTGAGGGATAAGGATGAACGGGCTACTTATCAGGTGGATGAAGAAGCTGCAGAAGATAAAGGATATCACACGCCTCTTAGTTATGAGGACTGGGTTACACGTATGCGCATCAATAAGGAATCTTTTGATCCAAGTTTATGGTTCCTGGCGCTGGAAGCAAACGAGATTGCGGGAGCGGCTTTGAATATCTATAGCAAAGAGTTCAATACTGGCTGGGTAGATCATCTCAGCGTGCGGCGCGCCTGGCGCAAACGAGGCATTGGCCGAGCATTGCTTTTACATTCGCTTGGCGAGTTCTACCGCCGCGGAGTGAATCATGTAAAACTCAACGTCGATTCGAAGAGCCTGACCAATGCTCCGCGCCTTTACGAGCAGGTTGGGATGAGAACAATCCAACAATATCACATTTACACAAAAGAGATAGAAAACAAGGTATTATAAAGAGCATGTCAACACTGAATCAATTCATTACAAGGTTGCTGCAGGAACGCGATAAATTTGAACTGCTATTGAATCGCGTAGGCTATACCCGCCGTATGACGTTGAAAGGCGTCTCTGGAAAGTGGTCGATCAAAGATATCCTGGCTCATATTCTTGCTTATGAACAATACATTGCTGATCGAATGAACGAGATCCTGCATGGTGAACATTACGCGCCCTGCAGAACGCAGACAGCACTAGATGCTTTTCTGGACGAGTTTGGTTACCCTGACTTTGGTTCTCCGTTGCTAGACGATGACGCGCCCAATGCATGGATCGTCGAAAAATATCAAAATGTTTCGTTGGAGGATGTAGTCTCGCAGGAGATACAGGCGTTTTCATCTGTTATTTCAGCGCTGGAAATAATGCCTGAGGAATTGATCAATCAACATAATCTACTCGAACGCGTCGCCAACAATACATATAGACACTACCATGAACACGTTCGCGACATCAAGAACTGGTTGAAACAGAACACTGTCAATTCTAAAAAACCGTAATGCGTATTCGTATCACGTTTGCAAAACAGGGCGCATTGCGCTATACAGGGCAACTCGATCTTCACAAGTTATGGGAGCGGGCCGCGCGCCGCGCAGAACTGCCGCTCGCCTATTCGCAGGGATTTCACCCACAGCCGAAGATAAATATTGCAGCTGCTTTGCCTCTAGGATTCTCTTCTCGCTGTGAAGTGATGGATATGAAACTGGAAAAAGAGATTCCCCTGGATGGTTTAAGAGAAAAACTTCAAGGAACATTACCAACGGGGATTCAAGTATTGAATGTGGAAAGTGCAGATGAACGCGCGCCTGTATTGCAGACTCAACTAGTAGCAGCGGAGTACGAGGTTACTTTAACGGAATCAGTGGACGAGTCGGAGCTGCAGCGGAAAGTTGATTCCGTCTTGGAATCCGAATCCATCATCCGTGAACGCCGCGGGAAAAAATATGACCTACGACCGTTGATTGAAGGCCTCACCCCCGCCCCTTCTCCCGAGGGGAGAGGGGAGAAAATGTTGATGCGCCTCGCCGCACGAGAAGGCGCAACTGGACGGCCAGAAGAAGTGTTGGATGTGTTGGGAATTGCGTTCGAAGAGACGCGCATTGAAAGAACTCGTTTGATTTTTCATTAATTAAGTGGAGGCATCATGGCATTACTCGGAGCACTTTTCTTTGGGTTTGTGCCCATGTTTCTGTTCGCGGCGTTCGTGAACTGGCTGGATCGCTACGAGAAGGAACCAAAACTTCTGCTCGGCGCGGCATTTCTTTGGGGCGTTGTCATTGCAGGTGGGGGCGCGTTCATTTTGAATACGATATCTGGTATCGGTATTTATGTCTTTACAGGTTCAGAAGGCGCGGCTGAATTCGGCACGACATCCATTGTTGCTCCGATCATTGAAGAAGGGCTGAAGGGTCTGGCTGTCCTGGTTGTTTTCCTTATGTTCCGCAATGAATTCGATTCGATCCTGGATGGGATTGTGTATGGCGCTATCACTGCGATGGGCTTTGCCGCGATCGAGAATGTTTTGTACATCTACCGAAATGGATTCCTCGAAAGCGGCTGGGAAGGATTTTGGACTTTGGTCTTTATCCGCGTCCTGCTCGTCGGTTGGATGCACCCGTTCTTTACCGCATTCACGGGGATTGGGCTTGCAATTGCACGGATGTCTCGGAATATCCTGGTAAAGATCATCGCAGTGCCCATGGGCTACATGGTCGCTGTCTTAGCCCACGCCTTCCACAACACTTTCAGCAGTTTGATTGGTGGTGGTGGAGGCTTCATCGTGGGCTTGCTTGCAGATTACTTTGGCTATATATTCATGCTCGCGTTCATCATCTGGATGATCATTCATGAGCGCAGCATTCTTAAAAAGAATTTGCGAGAAGAAGTAGCGAATGGATCGATCTCACAAAACCAATACAACACTGCTATCTCATTCTTTCAGACAAATGCACATCTCTCTGCGCTGACATCCGGCAGCTTCGGTGCCACGCGACAGTTTTACCAGGTATTAGGAGAACTTGCTCACAAGAAGGAGCAACTAGCTCAAGTTGGCGATGAGGGAGGGAATACAAAGATCATTCATCAATTGCGCGGAGAGCTTGTAAGATTGGCACCACTAGCGAAGGCATGATATTCTGTAGGGAACAGCAGCTGCTGTTCCCTACACATATGATAAAATTTTCCAACCCGCCCCTGTAGCTCAGTGGACAGAGCGTCGGCCTCCGGAGCCGGAGAGCACAGTTCGAGTCTGTGCAGGGGCGCTTATTAATTCGCAACCTGAAGGGGAATAGGCCGGGGCAGGTTTGTCAGGATTTCGGAATTTTGGCGAAACTACAATTTCCAATTGAAAGGACATGTACAAC
>DAINRK010000270.1:0-6398 GCA_036741855.1 Anaerolineales bacterium | reverse complement strand
TTTGAATATGGTGCGGATGTGGTCCTGCTGGTAGATGACCCTGCTCTACTGGATTACCGCGCTGAGACCTATGCCTCAACCCTCTCCGCGTTGACCTCATCACAAAGCCCGGACTTGATCCTGTTTCCGACAACGACTCGTACTCGCGAGCTTGCCGCGATGTCCGCGTTGGATTTGAATAGTAATGTTATTACCGATGCGACGGCTGTTGAAGTAAACGGCGATAATACTGTCGTAACTCGCCCCATTTATGAGGCAAAGTTATTCGAAAAAGTGACTTCCACAGGCAAGCCGCAATTCATCACAATACGCGGACGCGCCTTCCCCAAACCTGAACAACAAGAGGGTAAGACTGGCACCGTCACAAAAGTGGATGCAAAAACCGATGCACTCTCAACTGTTGAGGGATACAGTGTTGCAGAAGTTGGGGTCAGTCTAAATGACGCGGGTGTGATCGTCTCTGGCGGGCGCGGTGTATCCAACAATCCATCGCTTCAGCCGCCTGCCGGACTCGATGACAAACAAGCGGAAATCTGGCGCGCGCAGCAAGGATTCAAATTGGTCGGAGAATTGGCTTCTGTTCTGGGCGGCGCAGTTGGCGCCTCGCGCGCGGCAGTGGACGCGGGTTATATCCCGTATTCGAATCAAGTGGGTCAAACTGGGAAAGTCGTCGCACCAGATCTCTATATCGCGGCTGGGATTTCAGGCGCGATTCAACACTTGGCGGGGATTCGAAGTGCAAAGATGGTTGTTGCCATCAACAAAGATGCCGATGCACCAATCTTCAAAGTCGCACGTTATGGAGTGGTGGGAGATTTGTTTGTAATCCTCCCTGCGTTGACCGACGCGTTTAAGAAGAAATTGGGTAAATAAGGAAAAAGACCTCTAAAATCAACAGATAGAGGAGGTCTTCGTTTCTTAAAGTGAGATCCGGGAACTACTGACTTTCCGCCATTTCTTTAAATCGTTCCATATCCCTTTGGGAACGTATGACAAAGTTCTTTTTCATCAAGGGTCCCATAATCTTCATGAGCAGAGTTTTGAATGCAAACTCGGTTTCCATGACCCAAAGCGTTTGATCTTTGCCCTGCTCAATAAACTTATTCCGGATGATATTGTCTGCAAAGTTATTCTCGTAAACCCCATCAAAGCTGGTGGGTTCGTCGCGATGAGTAATCTTTTCGATCAGAGCGAACTGGCGTCCACCTTCCTCATACGTCAATTTTGAAACCGCGCCGGGCTGCCCGGGAGGTCCGCTTAAAGGCTCAAATGATACAAGCGTTGGTTGCCATTTCTTCATGTTTTCCAGATTGTCGAAGGCTTTCCACACTTCTGTACGAGGCTTGTTGATAGGGAGTTCAAGTTTGAATTTCATATTTCCTCCAAGTCAATTCGATAATTCTTCTTTTTGGAATCGCTCATAGCTTTTCTTGGCCAGATCCGCGAGTTCCTGGAAAAGCTCAGGTTCAACTTTTTTGAAATTGAAACAGGATTTTCCCTGCATGTGTCTCTTGAGCTCAGGGCTGACGTCTTCCAGCAAATCAGGATACATATACACGGGCATGAGATAGAAGGATACGTAATTCTTTTTGATCTGTGCAGAACCGAAGAAAAGTTCTTTTTTCCATTTTTCGCTGTAAGAACCGTCGAGATAATACATATCCCTGGAATCTGCTTTTAGAGTGAGTCCTTTTTCGTAGGGCTTAAGTATGGATTTGAGTTGATCGAAGACAAGTGGAAAATCAGATGCAGGAGACATTTATACTCCTATGGCGCTACAGTAATGATCCTAATGAATATCGGGTCACCAAAGGCGACTCCTTGTGGGTCGAATGCCTGCCATGCACTTTCATATTCTCCATCCGTGAAAGGTGCAGTGAAAAGGATTTCTATTGTCGCTTGTGTGCCGGCGCGCGCCGGATATAACGCGACCTCTTCGGGTGCGTCAAGAGTAGCGCCACCGATATGTTTCAGGCGATACTCAGAGTTCCAGTGACAGGTTCCGCTGTTCTCGACGATCCATTGTTTGTCAATTGTGGAGCCGTACACAATAGAAGTATTATCAGGAATAGTCAGATCACTCAGGAAAGTGAGATTGTCCGAACATTCTTCAGGGTTGATTGTTGGAATAATCGTAGGTAGTGGAGATGATTCGACGATAACTATCGATTGCGTGGGGTTGATAATAAAGGTCGGCTCGATGAGCGGAACCTGGGCAGTCGGTGGAATGAATGGTGGCGGTGTAGAGGCAGGGGAACAGGCAGAGGTGATAAAAATACAGAGGGAGACGGCGAACAAAATTCGGCTTGGCATGACCCGAAGCATATCATTAAATGAAAAGGGCGACTTTCACAGTCGCCCTTAAGCTTTTTTATTCTTCTTCGTCTGAACTGCCATTTGCTTCCACGCCCATTTCCAATGGAAGGGCGATTTCGCCGCTGAGAGCTTTCTGACGGATGACTGCGTCCAGTTCATTCATCAGGTCAGGATTCTGGCGCAGGTAATCCTTGGCGTTCTCACGCCCCTGACCGATGCGGATGTCTCCATAGGAGAAGAAGGCACCGCGTTTTTGGAGGACTTCGAATTTGGTGGCTAGGTCAAGTACGTCACCCGATTTCGAAATGCCTTCATTGAACATGATGTCGAACTCGGCGGTGCGGAAGGGAGGTGCAACCTTGTTCTTGACGACCTTGACACGAGTGCGATTGCCGATGACTTCATCACCGACTTTGATCGCCTGAATACGGCGAACATCAAGACGAATGGATGCATAGAACTTGAGGGCCTGCCCGCCTGTGGTGGTTTCGGGGTTGCCGAACATCACGCCAATCTTTTGACGCAGTTGATTTGTAAAAATGACAGCGGTCTTTGTTTGATTGATTGCTCCAGAAAGTTTTCGCAATGCCTGGGACATCAAACGAGCCTGCACACCCATGGAGGGATCGCCCATGTCGCCTTCGATCTCTGCCCGTGGAACGAGGGCGGCGACCGAGTCAATCACGATCACATCGATTCCGCCCGACCGGACGAGAGTCTCGGTGATCTCCAACGCCTGTTCACCCGTATCTGGTTGCGAGACGAGCAGGTTGTCAATATCCACGCCGACGCGCGCAGCATAGACGGGATCGAGTGCGTGTTCCATATCAATGAACGCCGCGACACCACCGATCTTCTGCGCTTCTGCCACAATATGCTGGCAGATGGTGGTCTTGCCAGAAGACTCGGGTCCATAGATTTCGGTGATGCGCCCGCGTGGGATGCCACCAACACCCAGCGCGATATCTAGGGATAATGAACCAGTGGGAAATGATTCCGTCACCATGCCATGGGCTTCGCCCAGGCGCATGATGGAGCCATCACCGTAGCGTTTGAGGATATCGCCAACGGCCTTATCTAGCACGGCTTGTTTTGCGCCATCTACATTTCTGGCGGATGCTGCCTGCTCTTCAGCAACAGCGGCGGATTTTGATCTTCGAGGGGACATAGGTTACTCTCCAAATACAAATGTAAAGGTCGAATTGTGTGTAAGAAGGAAGTATAGCACAGATGTTCTGGACGTCAAGGGACTTTACGGCACACATTCGGTAGGATGTTATTCAACTGTCTGACCATAAAATTCCACAAATCCACATTGTTCGCAACAAAAAGCAACCAGCGCCTTGCGCGATTTTGACAAAGGCTTTCCTGAAAACATTTTGGAGAGATCAGGGCCTGATTCATCATCCGGTGCAAACACGTACATATATTTCGCGCCCACCGTATATTCGTTGAACTTCAAAATTCTGCCTTGCGCCATTGTGCCATTGCACTTCGGGCAAGTTTTTGTATCTGCCAATTCTGCCTCCAAACATCTTCACGTCTTAAATTCTGCTCTTTTAAGAATGAGCATGAACACCGAACTTTTGGTCATTCAACTGTGTATAGTATAGTGTGTCAGGAAGAAAAGTGGAGAACAAGCTTGGATTTGATCAGTTTAGCACAAGCCGGTGATCTGGAAGCATTTGCGGCGTTATTCGAACAATACAAAAATCTGGTTTACAAGACGGCTTATCTCTGTCTAGGAGATGCTCACGAAGCTGAGGACGCGCTGCAAGAAGTCTTTCTGCTGGTGCATAAATCCTTATCGAGTTTTGACGCTCGCAAGGGCGCCTTCACCACCTGGCTATATCGGATCACGCTTAACTTTTGTCTGAATCATCGTCGTAAGCGGCATCATTCTTCGCTGGAAGATATTTCTCCAACGCCCGCGACTCATTTTCCGTCTGCACGATTAGCTGATGAGGACGCGCTCTGGCAGGCGACACGAACCTTGAGCGACAAACAACAGGCGGTCCTTATCCTGCGCTATTACTGGGAGTTGCCTTACGCCGAGATCGCTTCCATTTTGGAAGTGCCATTGGGAACAGTCAAGTCGCGACTCGATCTGGCGTTGAAAACGTTACGAAAGATTCTCGAAGAACAAGAGCTTGAGAAGGATTCAGTTTCTCAAGCGGAGGTGTGCGAATGAATTGCGAGCAAGTCCAATCATTGTTAGTGTCTTATTTGGATGGGGAAGTGACGCCATCAGAGCGAACATTGATTCAGGCACACCTTTCCCACTGTACCGTTTGTCAGCAGGAGTTAACTCTGCTGTCCACGGCTCGAGGCCGAGTCCGTTCGATGCTGCAGCGTCGCGCGGTGCATGCCGTTCCGTCAGCGGAGGCATGGAATCGGCTGGAGGCAAAGCTGCCGAAGGGGACTGAGCAGCCAACGTCGAAGTTTGAAGTGTGGTTCACGTCCAAGGCGCCAGGCGTGAAGCATGCATCCAATCCTAAAACTATTTTTGGAGGCGTACCCATGAAGAAAAGATCAATATTCTCTGCAACGGCCGGAGTAGTCGTACTTGCGATTCTTGCGGTGTTCGTAGCAAGGAATGTTATCCCCGTTTCAGCGCGTCAAATTATGGATCGTGCGTATGAAGTCCAATCACAACAATCTGCGGAGCAGGGGATTCAACATATCCGAACTGAAATATTTAGCAACCTTGAGACTCTGCCAGAGGAGCAAGGTATGGACTGGATTGTCGAAAGTTACTTTGACCTTCAGAGCGGAAACTTTCGACTGGTGAGCATTGATATCAAGACTGGCAAAATAACCGATGCATTGGCATATGATGGTTCGTATGAATATAACTCAGAGGGCACGAAGAGCAACACGCCAGATGGCAGCGCATTGATGATCTATCGTAGTCCGTTAACTCAGGCAAGTGCTCTGAGCCAAAAACTGCGTTTGCGTTATGGCGTTGAGGGTTTGGACGCGAAGACGTTATTTGACAAGATGCGTAATGATCCGAATACGCAATTGGCTGGAAAGGAAACATGGGAGGGTGGGCTGCAGGTGTATGCATTGCGCTCACAACAGCCGCTCAAAGTGCTCGTGGATAACAATGTAGCAGAGCCCATGGGACTCGTCACCGTGTATTTTGAAGTGGACACCTATCGGATCGCGGGCAGTCGCGTGACTATGGAAAAAGATGGGAAAGAATTGTTGATCAGTTTGGAGCGTACCCTCATGAATGAGACTCTGCCAGCCGGAACCAGCGTGGATTGGAGTCTGAACGACTTGCAGGGCGTCACGTTTGTAGATGACCTAAACGGTGAACATGCTTCGCCTAAAGTTATTTCTGTGGAAGACCTGGCTTCAAAGACAGATTCTGCTTATCTGCTCAAGATCATCCCCGAAGGGTTTTCATTGGAAATTGATTCCTTGGGAAAACGAGCTGCGGATCAACTATTCTTCTATGAGGCAACTTATACAAACGAGGTTGGCGAGTATTTCACCATTCGAACCTTCAGCGACAAGCCGCTTGAAGATACTTCCTGGGCAGATGAAACGTACACCACCGCCAGCGGATTGACACTCTATTTCGTCAACCAACCAAGTACCGAACCAAAATTTACCGGCGGGCTGATGCAAGATCCAAACGGCAACACGTACGCGATTGATAGTACGCTGTCGCGTGAAAGAATCAAAGAGCTTTTAGAGGATTTGGTGCTGGTCAAATAAAAGAATCACGAAGTGCCAACCCATGAAACAGACTATCGTAACCGTGCTAATCACATTCGCTGCTGCTCTGATTGGAGCAGCATGCGGACCCCAAATCAACCAAAATGCGAAGCAGGCTTGTCCTGCTTCGCTGTCAGTAGGCACTTCATGTGTCATCGGTGGAGTGGAGTTTGTCGCAATTCCTGGTGGCGAATTTGCGATGGGCGATAGCTCCGATGCTGCATCACCGAATGAACAGCCCGTGCACAATGTGACGCTGGATGGGTTCTGGATGGCGAAAACGGAACTGACCTTCGAACAGTGGAACGACTTCATTGATGCTGCGGGTTATCCCAAGGGGAGTTCGCTGGCTC
>DAINRK010000269.1:0-6409 GCA_036741855.1 Anaerolineales bacterium | reverse complement strand
GTACAGGCGGTGCTCATCGAGATCTCCAGCCCAGGCGGATGGGTGGCAGGCTTCATTGGTGTGGTCTGCCTTGCCCTCGCCACCTACGGCTTGGGTGTTTTACCTGTCAACTGGTTTGGCATTATCTTTTTGCTCACTGCATTCGTATTATTTATATTGGATATCAAAGCGCCAACACATGGTGCCCTCACAATTGCTGGAGTCGCTTCGTTCATCGTCGGCGCGCTGGTTTTGTTCAATTCACCGGGCACGCCTGAATTCCAGCGCGTGTCTGTTCCACTTGTCATTGCCGTCGGCATTACGACCGGACTGCTCTTCTTTGGCATTCTTATGTTCGCATTACGCGCGCTGCGTGTGCCAGTCAGCGCGGGGGTTGAGTCATTTATCGGTAAAACGGGAACGGCTCGCACCGCGGTGGATGGAAACGGCGGCCAGGTCCAGTTGCAATCTGAGTTGTGGACTGCGGAATCCGTTGATGGCTCTGGAGCAATCGGTAAGGGCGATAAAGTGGAAGTCGTCGAAGTTAAAGGTTTGAGATTGAAAGTGAGGAAGAAGTAAGGCGGAATGGCATTCCGCCCTACACCTCTGAATTAACTTATGCCTGCTGCACCTACCAGAGACCGGATCATCCCCGATACAGACATCCGCCCACTGCGCCGCCCAGAGTGGATCAAAGTGCGCGCGCCTGCTGGCGAAAACTACGAACGCCTTCAAACACTGATGCGTTCGAAAGATTTGCATACGGTGTGCGAAGAAGCCATGTGCCCAAATATTGGCGAATGCTGGGGGTCAGGCACTGCAACATTTTTAATGCTTGGCGATGTGTGCACGCGGACATGTGGATTTTGTGACATCAAACATGGCAAACCCACGTTAATGGATTGGGGTGAAGCGGAACGAGTCGCGCAAGCCGTGAAATCCATGGACTTGAAACACGCGGTCATCACATCTGTGAACCGCGATGAACGCCGCGATGGAGGATCACCTATCTTTGCAATGGTGATTCGGCGCATTCGCGAAGTATTGCCTGGTTGTTCTATAGAAGTGTTGATTCCCGACTTCAAAGGCTCTCTCGAAGCGTTGAAAATCGTAATGGACGCGCGACCTGAGATTCTGAATCACAATGTAGAAACCGTGCCGCGATTGTTCAAGATCGTCCAGCCACAGGATAACTATGATTGGGCTGCAGCAACCTTATCCAATGCCAAGAAACTTGATCTGGATGTGCTGACCAAATCAGGCATCATGGTGGGACTGGGTGAAGAGAAGGATGAAGTCAAAGCCGTGATGCGCGACCAGCGCAGTTGGGGTGTGGACATCCTAACGATCGGACAATACCTGCAGCCCAGCAAGAAGCATATGCCCATCTCACGTTATTACACGATGGAAGAATTCGCGGAACTACGCGAGTATGGTTATTCGATTGGCTTCAAGTGGGTGGAGTCGAATCCGCTGGTGAGGTCGTCTTATCATGCCGCGGAGCAGGTCCGCGCGTTGAGTGTGGTGCATCGGAAGTTATATGGGGAAGTGCCAGTGGCGAGTAATCAGTGACCAGTGGACACTGAACAGTAGCACCTGTCGAAGAATCAGTGGGAATTTATTGATCTTCCAAGAGGAAGAGAATGAAAGCCAACCATCTTGTGAGAACGAAAAATGCATATTCAACTAATTCGCAACGCAACATTGCGAATGACCTATGGTAATCGGGTATTTATTACCGATCCCTACCTTGCGCCGAAACATTCAGAAGAGCCATTGATCGGGAAATCCCGCAATCCAGTCGTGGATCTAACCTTCCCAGCAAAAGATATCCTGGCAGATATTGAAATGGTCCTCGTTTCGCATCTACATCCGGACCACTTTGATAGTCTCGCTCAAGAATTGTTACCCAAAGATATTCAGATATATTGTCAACCCGGCGATGAGCATCACATAAAAGAAGCAGGTTTTTCAAATGTCGCTGTCGTTGATGGAAGCGTCGATTGGCACGGGGTGAGAATAACCCGTACCTCTGGTCAGCATGGGGACGAGGTCTGGTCCCCGCAGATGGGATCAGTATCCGGGTTCATTTTTCAGGCCGCTAACGAACCGACAATTTACTGGACTGGCGATACGATCTGGTGTGAAGCTGTCAGACGGGTGATCCTTGAATCGAAACCAGATATCATTATTACACATTCCAGCGGGGCAAGTTTTGAAGCCGGAGCGCCGATCATTATGGACGGGCACCAAACGATAGAAGTCTGCAGGACGGCCCCAAATTCCACTGTGATCTCAGTCCATATGGAGACGTTCGATTTTGATACGGTTTCGCGCAAAGGTTTACGCTCTATGGCTGAAGCGGAGGGAATCGAAGCCAGGCAATTACTTATCCCTGCGGATGGAGAGACATTGGTGTTTTAAATCAGTTACCTGTGTACTGTGAAACAGTAACTCCCGCGTCTGATGGATCGGCGGGAGTTTTTTGTTCCACCTTATAACCATATGATTTCTTCGGGCGTATAATCAGTTATGACGTATAAGCCATATGTGGCGTTTTACTCCGGAAATTAGGAAAATCAATGAAATTCAAGTACGACATTGCAGTATCATTTGCTGGAGAAGACCGCCTTGTGGTTGAAGAATTTGTAAATGCGCTAGCGGACAATGATATTTCAGTTTTTTACGATTCGTGGGAACAGGCACAACTTTGGGGAAAAGATTTATATCAGCACTTAGATATGATTTATCAGCAAGCCGCACAATATTGTGTAATTTTTGTTTCCGAGAATTATGTCAAGAAGGCTTGGACTAAGCACGAACTAAGAAGCGCTCAAGCAAGAGCATTTCAGCAAAATTCGGAATATATCTTGCCCGTCAAATTAGATGACACAGAACTTCCAGGACTACCAAACACGATTGCTTATGTTGACCTTCGGCAGACATCCATCAATGAGATAGTAAATACCTTATTTGAAAAAATAGGGGCAGTTAAGAAGCCAAATGTAGTGGAAATTCGCGCACTCCTAACAAAAGGGAACGGCGACGAGCGCTTATTTGCGTTATCGCAGATTGCTGTTTTCCGTCTAAAAGATTTACTTGACATTACTGCTGACATCATGCTAAATGATGCATCTTCAAACATAAGGGAAAGGGCCGCATGGGCATTAGATAATCTAAATGATGAGAATGCCTTATCTGCATTTGTAACCGCAATGCACGATGAAAAGTTCGTGGTTCGGTCTACTGCAGGATGGGGCTTGGTTCATTTGGGAGATATGGTTATTCCATACATGCAAGAAATAATCGAAAAGGATAATAATCCAGACGCAAAGACAATGGCTAAATTAGTGCTAGAGAATCTCTAAACAACAAAAAGCCAACAAAGCCCCGCAGCGCGGGATGCTGGGCGGACGCCAACCGTTAGGCAACAGCATGGAAAAAGATGTATGAGATTTTTATCAGTTGTGATGGCGATAGCCATCATCGGATTGCCTCTTTCGGCTTGTAACTCTCCAGTCGCTAGGCCTCCTCAACCTGTCATTGCATTAAGTTCGCTCGACTCAGCAGAGGCATATCTGGCACGCGGGGATCAGTATTCCACCATCAAAGATTATGAGCATGCGATTGCTGATTACACTCAAGCCATTCGATTGAAACCAGATTTGGCCGAAGCCTACAATAACCGGGGCCTGGCCGAAGCCTTGGAATGGAAAGATGGAATGACGGATGCGATTGCCGACTATAGTCAGGCGATTAAGCTGCGACCCGATTATGCGTATGCCTACAACAACCGTGGCGTTGCTTATATGGCGAGTGGTCATCCGGATGAAGCTCTCCGCGACTTCAACTATGCCATCCAATTTCAGCCAGATTTCCCGCAGGCTTATAGCAATCGCGGAAATGCTTATCTTCGGAAGGGCCACCTCATCCTGGCAATCATTGATTTCCACCGCATAGGTAAGTTTTCGCCAGGCTTGATCGTATT
The DNA here is from genome assembly GCA_036741855.1 of Anaerolineales bacterium. Lineage (GTDB taxonomy): Bacteria > Chloroflexota > Anaerolineae > Anaerolineales > Villigracilaceae > Defluviilinea. Next base: position 2,442 of record DAINRK010000269.1, on the reverse strand, counting down.
TTTATTGGTAAACATTTTTCTTGGCTTCACAGCCGTGTACTTTCTTGCTCGCCGGTTCTTATTTGCCAGGAGATCACGCCGCATATAAGAGAGACCACATTTAGCGAACCCTTGGGAGATCGCCAAAGACAGGCGGGCTGGAGCGCTGCGCGGACATACACCGTCGGGCCTATGATGCAATGGGTAAAGCTGAATTAATAATGGTTATGAGCTGACGATGAAAAAAATTATCCTTCAAAGCAGTACATATGCATTCGTGATTGGCACGCTTCTGGCTTTATACATCTCACTCACTATGTTTTTCGTAATGCCTCACAAGCCGTGGCTTGCACTGCATAATCTGCTTATTGTTTCTTCGCTTGTCCTGGCAGCCTTCATTGGTTATCAGAACCGGAGGCCTGGCTTGTCCATGAGCTCTCTTTTCATATCCGTCGGTATATTTTTCTTAATTGTCATGGTTTCGAATCTGTGGCGGACTATTTGAACTACGGAAACAATTACATGGAACTGCTTACACTGCAAGTCTTTTCGCCATCGATCAGTTCGGTGATATTGGTTTTTACTATGTAACTACGTCATGAACAGTGAAAATGTCGCAATGTCGCTTAAGCGATTCTTGCTTGTCGAACAATGTCCTACATCTTGGAATGGCATGGATCTATATCTATTTCGAGATGAAAACGTTGTATTCTATGTCGGTCAATCCCATCTCGCCTTTGCCCGCGTTTGGGAACATTTGCTCAACGGATTCAAAGGGCACTCAATGGTTGGGCGTTTCGTCTGGTGCAATTGGCCAAAATCAATGAGATTCACAATCGAATTGTTGAGCTCAGAATCTGAGCAATTTAGTGTTGTGAGGAATGAATTGAATGCTTCTGAAAGGCTACTTATCCAGCATTGGTCACCCTGCTTCAACCTATCGCAGAACCATCAGCCAACACCTCTTCCGGATTCTTATTTACCTCCAAATGCCCCATTCAGACGCAGACGAAGCTTAAATATGCTAATCCATGAGGCAGAGCGCGCAGTGAAAGCGGACGATACGAAACATTGGTTAGAAAATATGCAGTAGTGAAAACGCGACGCACCCCGCACGTGCATCAGGTATCTCGCTTGGCTACACATTTGGATGATCATGCACACCCTAAGGCGCAAACCAATCACCTAAACAGAAAATGCTTAATCACTCCAATCTTTACAGGAGAATAATGAAATGAAAGTCCAAGACAAAGTCGTCGTCGTAACAGGTGGAGGAAATGGTATAGGACGAGAGTTGGTGCTGAACCTACTTTCCAAAGGCGCAAGTGTCGCCGCTGTGGATCTCAACGAATCCGCATTACAAGAGACTGCTTTACTCTCGGGAAATAAAAAAGACAAACTGTCCACGCATATCGTGAACATCACGAACAAGGACGCAGTAGCAGCACTCCCTGAACAAGTGATTTCCAGGCATGGAACTGTGGATGGAATCATCAACAATGCCGGGATTATTCAGCCCTTTGTTCGGGTAAACGACCTCGATTATGCCGCAATCGAAAGGGTAATGAATGTTAATTTCTATGGGACTCTTTACATGACAAAAGCATTTTTGCCCCACTTACTTACACGGCCAGAAGCGCACATTGCGAATGTCTCCAGTATGGGTGGATTCATGCCGTTCCCGGGACAAAGCCTCTACGGGGCATCCAAGGCGGCCGTAAAGTTACTCACAGAAGGATTGCGCTCTGAACTCTTGAATACGAATGTAAGGGTAACCGTTGTGTTTCCGGGCGCGATTGGCACAAATATCGCAGCAAATTCAGGCGTAGGAAACACGCTACGGGTAGAAAATATGGATCAACAGCGGTCAGTGAAAACGTTGGCGCCGAGCAAAGCCGCAGAAATCATCATCAATGGCATAGAGCAAAACCGCTACCGGATTCTGGTTGGGTCTGATGCAGCCTTTATGGATTTTATCTCCAGATTAAACCCTCAATGGGCGGCAAACTTTATTTACAGGCAAATGAAATCACTATTGCCAGAATGAGCATCATCGATTGTGAACATCCACGATTTGGATCGCTCCCTCGCCCAATCGCTGCGCTTTCAATATCAAACGGGCAAAGGCACCTGGGAATATAGTACTTGAAGTGGGTGAAGCAAATTTACCCAAACAAAGCATCGTGGTAGTTTCACAGGTATCTACCATCAATAAAAATCAGTTAGTGAATATGTCGGTTCGCTCTCCGAGCAGCGGATACATCAGATATGGGCTGGTATGAAGTTCCTGCATGAGATGACAGGCTCCTGCTGGTGCAATGAACAAGTAAGTCATCCTTGACGAAATAGTACATCTGTTCTATATTCGACAACGACAATAATGCAGAAGACTATGAAGAAGGAGCAGGCTCATGCGTAAACTTATCGTCAGCAACTTCCTCACATTGGATGGCTTATACGAAG
>DAINRK010000268.1:0-6466 GCA_036741855.1 Anaerolineales bacterium | reverse complement strand
CGCTCTTTAGAATCTCAATCACTAATCACCAATCACTAATCTCTAATCTCCAATTCTCTCGAATTGCTGGCTTGCCCTATGCTGCCATTCCTATCGCGACTGCCATTAGCCTCGTGGGCAACTATCCAATGATATACCCGCGCAAAGAAGCTAAGTCTTATGGCACGAAAGCGGAAATCGAAGGCGAGTATCACGCGGGTGAAACCGTCCTCGTCATAGACGACCTCGCCACCACTGGCGGAAGCAAATTTGAAGCCATCGAAAAATTGACGGGCGTGGGATTGGTTGTAAAAGATATTGTTGTTCTGGTAGATCGTCAATCAGGCGCTAAGGAGTCTCTGGAGCAGGCAGGGTATTTCATGCATGCGGTGTTGACGATCAGTCAATTGTTAGATTACTGGGAAAAGGCTGGGAAAGTGGAGCAGGATAAAATCGAAGCAACGAGAGATTTTTTAAAAACTTCAACATGAGTACTGATGATTTTGATGATGTTATTCAAGCAGGGAAGGCGTTTTATAACTATGATCGCCCTTGGGCGGTCTGCGGCGGATGGGCACTTGACTTGTTTCTAAACCGTGTAACGCGCCCTCATAAAGATGTCGATTTCGCTGTTCTACGAAAAGACCAACTCATTATTCAAGAATATCTTTTGTCTCATGGCTGGACCCTCGAAAAAGCAGTCAGCGGGCAACTCGTTCCGTGGCAGAGAGGCGAGTGGATCGACCTCCCTGTTCATACAATCTGGTGCAAAAATCCCAGTGTATCGCCTGATTTTATTGAATTACTGTTCAATGAGGTCGATGAAGTCAACTTCCACTTTCGTAGGGATACTTCCATCACACTTCCTCTTGAAAAAATGATAGTATCATCAGCATCAGGTATCCCAATTCTTGCACCAGAGATCGTTTTATTGTACAAATCCAAGAATGTAGAAGCGTCGCCTTATGTGGGCGAACTCAAGAAAGTTTGGCCATACCTTTGCTCTGAAGCGCGCGATTGGTTTGCCTCGGCTCTGAAAAAATTGTATATAAATCATGTTTGGCTGGAAGAAATATCATAACCCTGGAGAATTGGCCCAAAAACAAACTTTTACAGCCATCATCCAAGACGCCAGGGGAGCGAATGGCGGCGAAGGATAAAATTGAGGAGTCTCGTTTCATTTGACATAAATCAGGATGATTAGAATGGATAACCAGGACAAAATTAATCAATACGATTTCGTCGAAATTATCCAAGTGCCAGAAAGACAGGAGGGTGTGATAGAAATTGGCGATATTGGGGTTGTGCTCAAAAAATACGATGATAGAAACTTTGAGGTCGAATGCCTCCAACCAGGCGGCTCTTACAAGTGGCTGGAGCGGTTAAATATTAGATACGTCCGGTTGAGAAGCAAGGATCCATTCAGCAGCTGGGCACAAAAATCACTTAGAGAAAGCTCAATCACAGAAACAAGTGTGACGTTAGGCGTTGCGGTCGGCGCAATCTTCGGCGCGTTGATCGGAGCAGGACTGGGCGCGATTACCAGGAGTCTCAACGGCATGTTAGTTGGACTAGTCATCGGGCTGATTCTAGGAATAGTAACAGGTGCTCTCACCGCCGCGTTGACCGTCAAGACCGCCGGCAGGACAGGTGGAATCGGCGTGGGATATTTTACCGGCATGGTATTTGGCGGAGTTTTCGGCATGATCCTTGGAGCAATGCTTCCTGCTTCTTTACGCATGAGTGCCAATACGGAAGGCTTGCCCTTGCTTGATGCACTCGTGATGGGAAGCTTTGAAACAGCAGTACTGGCCAGTTTCCTGCTTTCCATTTTAGCTACGATTGTTGGCGTATGGATCGGGGGAAAAAATCTAAGTGAAATATGAACGAGAGGTATGGACCATGACGAAAAAACAAACCTTTTCAGCCATTATCAAAAATGCAGGCGGAGGCGGTGCGTTCGTTGAAGTGCCGTTCGATGTGGAAGCGGCGTTTGGCTCGAAGCGGCCCAAGGTCAAAGCCACGTTTGAGGGAGTTCCCTATCGCGGTATTTTGACGCGTATGGGCACGGAGCATCACCTGCTTATCATCCTTAAAGAGATCCGCGAAAAGATCGGCAAAACCTTCGGTGATGAAGTCAAAATCACGGTCGAGCCAGATACCGATCCGCGGGTGATCGAAGTTCCTGCAGAGTTGAAAAAACTGTTCAAGACTGAGAAGGAAGCCAAAGCCTTCTTCGACAAACTCTCTTATACACATCAAAGGGAATACGTGATGTGGATCAACGAAGCTAAAAGAGAAGAGACTCGCCAAAACCGAATGGTTAAGGCAATTGAGATGTTGAAAAAGGGTCAAAAGGAAAGATAATATACGGAGGCGAAGCGTGAAGAGACGCAGTCAGAGTCTGTTACTCGAACAATGGAGGCGCTCAGGCCAGACAAACCGAAAACCGAAACACGTCGAATCTGTGCAGACCTGGATGCAACTGCCCAGAGGGAACAAAAGAATCCTGCCGCCAAGATTCCGCCGCGATGACGTCCGTTGCGCAGACAGCCTGGTGGAATATTGGGTAAATGAGCTTTCAGAAAAAGGACAGGTTGTCTTTGATCCGTTTGCGGGATTTGGAACCACATTGCTCGTGGCTGAAGAAATGGGCCGGCTTGGATATGGCATTGAATATAGTAAGCCGAAAGCAGATTATGTGCAAAAGCTGCTCGAACATCGAGACCATTTAATTCATGGCGACTCACGCAAACTTATAGAATATGAATTGCCTCTAATCGATCTGTGTCTTACATCTCCGCCATACACAAATCAAAATGATACAGAAAATCCATTTGTCGACTACAGGCAAAAAGGATTTGATTATTCCTCTTATTTAGAGGAAATGGGTAACATCTTTTCGCAGGTAGCCCAAAAGATGAATCCATTTGGATACCTGGTAATCGAAGCATCAAACTTAAAAAAGATGGGACAAGTCACCACATTGGCGTGGGATATAGCCTATGAAGTATCACGAATTTTTCATTTTATGGGAGAAACCATTATCTGCTGGGACGAATATGGGTATGGCTATAATCACAGCTATTGCCTGGTCTTTTCCAAAGCCTGAGGAGTTTTTATGCAGTTCAAGGATTACCTCCAGCATCTATATGATTACAACTATTGGGCGAATAAACGTTATCTGGCCGTTGCAGAGACTCTTACCGGGGAACAACTCCTCCGCAAGCAGGGACATTCATGGGATAGCGTCCAGGCGGTGTTTGTGCACATGATGAGTTCTGAGCGGATGTGGCCGATGCGTTGGAGAGGCGAAACGGGAACATTTCTGGCCGCGAAGGATTTTCCTACAGTTGCATCCATTCGTGAGTATTGGGTAACCGTTGAAAAGAATATGCGCGCCTTTATCGCTGAACAGACGGACCAGTCACTTATACGTGATGTGACCTATACTAACCCAAAAGGTGAGACCTTCACACTGCCGTTATGGCAAATGGTCGTCCAGCCACCGAATCACAACACCCACCATCGCGGTGAACTGGCGGCGATGTTCGCCTTGATGAACATCCCACATCCTGAAGAGGAAATCGTCCAATATTTTCTGATAGAGAGTGGACAGAAGAAGGAGTAGGAAACACCTGCTTTCTGGTATCTACATGAGATCCGCGCTTGCCTTTCCGTTCAATGATCCTGATGGGACGATGTTCCATCACTTACAATCCATCCTGCCTGATCTAAAGAGCCATTTCGAGCGTGCGTATATTTGTCCGCCTCTCTCTACCTGGCAGCATAATGATCATATGCACCAATTACAAGCCGACGATTTTTTCACAATCTTTCAGGTAGACAGGGAGATGCAAATCGGCGAACATTTTGCTTATCTTTACGGGCATGCTGCCAATGTAGCGCCTTCAGACCAGATAATCCATCTTTGTTATTTGGACCGTCTTGCATTTGCTCTGGAGAGCAGATATCGAAATGTATTCCTGGCAGATATTGACTCCCTTTCGGCTGGCGATGTGCCGCTAATCTTCCAGCGCTCGCAAATTGCATGGGAAACTCATCCACAAAATTATCGTGACATCGAGGGGATGGTTACAACAATAGGATTTCATCTCTTCGGCAGAGAACTTGATTATGCCTGGTGCCATATCGCCCTCCGCGCGGGCCAATTGCGAGAGATTATGCCGCTTGTGAAGAACCCCGACCTGAGCTTGGTTGCTGAAATGATCTTTTACCTTCAGGATAGTATCCAAACGCGAGATGTAGACTGGCTGGCATGGGAAGATCCTTTTATTCTGGCGCGCGATGCAGCCGAACTTAAAATCGAACGGGAGAATAGCCTCGATGAAACGCACAAGCGGCTTTCGTATATTTTGCCGATGATTCAGACTTTGACGAAGCTGTCAAAGGCACAAGAAAAAAAGATCAGCGTGGGAAACAGGTAATCATGGACGGTCAATCTCCAAAGTGGCTCGAATGGGCGCGGGAAATTTATTCACTTAGTCAAGTGGGACTCACGTACACAAAGAACGAGTTTGACCTGGAACGATACAAACGATTGCAGGAAATCGCGGCGGAGATTCTCTCAAGCCAATCGAAACTTGCGACAGAATCTGTTCTGGAAAGCTTTTCGATGCAGTCGGGATATGTAACTCCGAAAATTGATGTGCGCGGCGCAGTGATCCGTGATAGTAAGATTTTACTGATTCAGGAAAGAATGGATGGGAAATGGGCAATGCCAGGCGGCTGGGCTGACCTTGGCAACGCGCCCGCCTCGGTCGCGGAGCGTGAAGTATGGGAGGAAAGCGGTTTTCGTGTAAAAGCCGAAAAGGTGGTTGCTGTGATCGATGCCAATCGTATCCAGCCGATGGAGTTCTATCACGCTTATAAGATCATCTTTCTTTGCACGCTGCTGGATGGAGAGCCGCGCACCAGCTATGAAACATTGGCAGTGGATTTCTTTGATTTGAACAATTTGCCGCCATTATCGATGTATCGTACGAATGAAAACATGTTGCGGGAAGTTTTCGCTCATGTAGAGAATCCAGATCGACCAACGCTATTTGATTGATGTATTCTCTTCTTCGCTCACTCCTATTTCGTCTCGATCCTGAAACCGCACATCAATTCACTTTGCAGCTGCTACGCATGGGGGGTATCGAACCCATTCATTCGATTCTGCGCGCCATATATGCTGCTCACTCAAAGCCCGTTGAGGCACTTGGATTAACTTTCAAGAATCCCGTTGGACTGGCCGCAGGATATGACAAGAATGCGGTTGCAATCCATGGACTTTCCGCATTAGGCTTTGGTCATATAGAAGTGGGAACGGTCACTCCCAAGCCTCAACCTGGGAATCCGCGTCCGCGCGTCTTCCGCCTGTTGGAGGATGAGGCGATCATCAATCGCCTGGGATTTCCCAGTAAGGGCATGGAATATGTTGCCATGTCGTTGCGAGGAGCCCTGAATGGGCGACGCGGCAATCCTGTCACGATTGTTGGAGTTAATCTGGGGAAGAATAAAGAAACTCCTTTGGAATACGCGGCGGAAGATTATGTGAGCCTGATGAAGACTTTCGCGCCTTTGGCAGATTATCTGACAATTAATATCTCTTCACCGAACACAGTTGGGCTGCGAAGATTGCAAGGACGCGGGATGCTGGAAAATCTACTTGGGTACATAAAATTGGAACGTGAAACCTGGAACCCACCTGCGCTGCCCGCAGGTGCAAGTGGGAAACTTCCAATCCTTGTGAAGATTTCACCGGACCTCAATGACGAAGAACTCGATGATGCAGTCGGAGTAATCCTTGATAAAGACATGGATGGCATGATCGCCACAAATACCACATTGGCGCGCGAGAATTTGAAATCCAAGTATCAGGGTGAATCAGGCGGGTTAAGCGGAAGCCCGCTTAGGGTCCGCAGTGAGGTGGTTTTACGTCAAGTGGTGAAACTTGTAAATGGAAAGGTCCCCATTATTAGCGCCGGTGGGATCATGCACCCAGAGGATGCGAAAAGAAGATTGGATGACGGTGCAACACTGATTCAACTTTATACAGGTTTGGTCTATCAGGGACCCTCTTTGGTTAAAAAAATTCTGGAGCAGTAACGCTCCAGAATTTTATCAAGGTGCCACGTGCAAAGCTGGTTGTGGAGCTTCTCTTGTATTTTTGAAGAAACCTTCCAGTGGAAGAGGGGTGAAATTTGAGCCCGCACTGATCTCACCATAAGGCACGTAATACAGAACTGTTGGGGCTTCGGCGCCCAGACGGAGGTCCTGGAATGCGAATAACAAATAGAGACCATCCGGGCTCCAGCGAGCATCGCGGTAACAGCACGCGCCTTCGATAGGGTTGATATGATACCCCTTGTGCAGCTTCCAATCGTAAACATATAGTTCGCCCCAGCCATTGTTGCGTCTGTCCGTGTTGAAAACGAACAGGTCGTTTCCATCCCAATCGATATCCGGTATGAGGCGGTTC